>WFTT01000017.1 GCA_015485335.1 Robiginitomaculum sp. | reverse complement strand
GCGGCCAGGGTGTTCAGCGCCCCATGGGCGGCCACATAACCATCGCTGGCGGCCAAGGCCTCGAACTTATTGGGAGCGGTAACAAATGGCAGACCGGTGATAAGGCTGACTTTTTTGGCAAAGCCTTCGGCAAAGCCGGGTTTGGCGTTCAAACCGGTGCCCACCGCCGTGCCGCCCTGGGCCAATGGCAGCAATTCGCCAAGAGCAGCCTTGGCCCGTTTGATGCCCAGTGCCACTTGTGCGGCATAGCCGGAAAACTCCTGCCCCAGGGTCAGCGGCGTGGCATCCTGGGTATGGGTCCGGCCGTTTTTGATAATGTCGGCAAAGGCCTTTGATTTCGCCTCCAGCGCGCTGTGCAAATGCTCCAGCGCCGGAATCAGATGGTCATGGATCTGGGTCGCCGCGGCAATATGCATGGCGGTGGGGAAGGTATCGTTGGAAGACTGACTGCGATTCACGTGATCATTGGGATGTACCGGGTCTTTGGAGCCGATGACGCCGCCCATGATTTCGATAGCGCGATTGGCGATCACTTCATTGGCGTTCATATTGCTTTGGGTGCCCGAGCCGGTTTGCCAGACCCGCAAAGGAAAATTGTCGTCCAATTTGCCATCGATCACGTCCTGGGCGGCGGCCTCGATAGCCTTGGCAATTTCAGGTTCCAGATTGTTCAGTTCCAGATTGGTCTGGGCGGCGGCCTGTTTGATAATGCCAAGGGCGCGAACCAGCGGTATCGGCATGGTCTCGTGGCCAATGTCGAAATTCATCAGGGATCGCGCCGTTTGTGCGCCCCAATACTTGTCGGAAGGCACTTCCAAAGGGCCAAAACTGTCCGTTTCCGTACGCATATCTGCCATGGCCCATCATCTCCGCCATTAGACTCAAAAAGATGAGGCTATGGTAGGCGCAGGGGGGAGGCGTGTGAAGAGAGCGAACCGCCCTATTTACGGCGAAAAGCGTCCAGGCTGACCACTTCACCGGCGGCGGCCGGCTCTTCGTTGTCTGCATCGGTTCCGGTTGCCGATAATTGGCCGGGTGGGGTGGCTGGCATGGCCTCTGGATCACCCATATCAAATTTAAGGCCAAAACCCACGGCCGGGTCATGAAAGCTGGTCACCGCCGCATAGGGAACTTTGATGTATTTTGGGGCGCCGCCAAAGCTCAACGTGACCTCAAAAGCATCATCCATGGAAGCCAGATCCCAGAACTGGTGTTCCAGTACAATGGTGATTTCTTCGGGATATTTTTCCAGCAATTGCTCGTCGACATCGGCGCCGGGATAACGGGTACGAAATGTGATATAAAAATGGTGACTGCCGGGAAGGCCGTCCTCCGCTGCCCGCACAATGGCTGCCCGAACAACGCCGCGCAATGCCTCTTGTGCAAGCAGGTCATAGCGCATTAAATCTTTTGACACTGACTATGCTCCCCGTTTCCGTAATCCTTGAGTATCCCTATGGAAGCCTCAGGTCAATCTGACTCCCCATTTACGCTCATATGCCTCGCCCCATGCGAGCAAGGAAGCCACAAACGCAAACATAGTGAAGAAGGAAATAAAAGTGGAGGCTTCTGTTGCCAGGTGCCTCCGAACCCCGCCTTGGCGCTCATTGTGCCAAGGAGTTAAAGCGAGATTACCCGCACTGCTTACGCAGCGAGAGCGGTCTCATGAGCAAAGTTGTCATTGGCAACTATTGCGAACGAGCCTGTAACGGGCCTCACCCGGGCGAAAGCTAACGTCTTTGGCCGTCCGTCGATCCTATTTCGGCCCCATCAACCGCTCCCCCGGGTCAAAACCGATAGAGAGGAGAAGATGGTGGAGCCGCCGGGTACCGCCCCCGGGTCCGGTCCAGTTATTACACGCGCGTTTATCGCCATAGTCCGTAAGGACAGGAGATATATAGGCATGAACCGCTCAAATGAGAAGATCGCGGAACAGAAAAACTACCGCTTGGGTATGTATGGTTAACGGCTTGGAAACCATAAATGCGCAAGTTCGCCATGGTGCGCACGAAAAGGTAAACAGATCCGATGAGCCGACTGGCAGAGTTTTTATTCTTCTCGCTTTATGCCCTAAGCGCACTGGTGGCCGCTTTGGTACTGGTGCGCTTTGCCGGTGTGGCGCCTAATTCCGCCATGCTGTTTGGGGTGCTTGGCTTTCTGGCCGCCATGCAAATCCATGGGTTTTTCTCCCGGGCCGCCACCCAGAGCACACTGGAAAAGCGGGTGGAAAAATTACGCAAGGCCAATCTGGAACTGACCCATGAAATGGCGTCCATTCATAATGATCTGGGCGAAATTTCCGAGGCCATCAAGGAAGAGGCCGTGCGGCGCAACGAAGTGATTGTTTCCGAAGTTCAGGCGCTGGAAACCGTTATTTCCAAAATGGAAGGCACCCTGGCCACCCGCATTTCCGAGGCCGCCCGCGTCGCCGCCACGCCGACCCTGGAGCCCTCGGAGGCCAATGATCGTCATGTTCTGCTGACCCTGGTCCGTGAAGCCCTGGAGGCGGGCCGGGTGGAGCTGCATTTGCAACCCATCGTTTCCCTGCCCCAGCGTAAGATATATTTTTACGAGAGTTTCACACGTCTGCGCGATCAGGATGGCAATGTGATTATGCCCGCCGAGTTTCTTAAAGTGGCGGAACCGGCCGGCTTGATGACCGTGGTTGATAATCTTCTCTTGTTCCGGTGTGTGCAAATTGTGCGTCGCCTGACCGAAAAGGATCGCCAGGTCGGTATGGTCTGTAACATTTCGCCCCTGTCCTTGCGCGATGAAGTATTTTTCCCGCAATTTCTTGATTTTATGCGGCAAAATGCAGATCTGGCAGGTTCAGTAGTGTTTGAAATCGGGCAAAAGGATTTTGAGGAACGCGGCATTGTCGAGGCCCGTAACATGGCCCGCCTGGCCGATTTTGGTTTCCGTTTTTCCATCGACAAGGTCGAAAACCTCAATTTCGATGTCAAAGACATGCAACGCGCCGGCGTCAAGTTTTTCAAGGTTTCCGGCGATCTGTTGCTGGCCGCCATTAATGCCGATCCCGATGCCTCTTTGCCTGCCGCGCCGGACATTCGCATCTGTGATGTTTCGCGCTATTTGATCAGCCATGGCATTGAACTTATTGGCGAAAAAATAGAAGACGAGGTTACCGTTGTGGAGATGCTGGATCTCGACATCGGTTATGCACAAGGCCATTTGTTTGGCCCGCCAAGCCCCATTCGTGAGGAATTTCTGGCCGAAACCGAAGAAGCCTTCAAAATCGCGATTTAAAACTGGTTTGTTCTAGCTCTTCCTAGCTCTTCTTACGCCCAAAAAGATTAAACAGAGACCGTTTGCGCTTTTTCTGCTTTTTCGCAGGCGGCGATTGCACGGTCTGTCTGTCCAGCACAATTGGTTCGCTGTGTTGTGCATCATCTGTGTTTTGTTCTTTACTTTCAAACTGATCACTTGCCAATTCTGGTTCTGCTTGGTGTTCCTCTTCCGCCTTAGGCGCCGCCAGTTCCTCTAAAAAGGGCGGTTCATCACTGGTCGCTTCAACGGGTGGAGTGACCGGCGCTGTTTCGGCCTCATCATTGCCCTTACCCAGAGTTTCCAGATGCTGCATCACGGCCGTGATGGCTTCATCCGTCCCCAAAGCCTGGCGCCGGGCAATGGCGCAAATGCGCTCTATGGCATCGAGCGCCAGAATACCACTACCAATATCGGCGGCGCCCAGTGCCTCTTTGTCGGCCTGCTCTAGCACTCGACCGTTTGAATCGGTCAGGCGAAACGAAGCCTGATCCTCATCTGCATCCACCAGCACGACAAAATCACCTGCCAGATAGCTGAAGGCGGTTTTCCCAGGCACCTCCTGCCATTTCAGGCGCTCTTCTTCGGTCGCGGCCAACAGGCGTTTGAGTAAATCTATGGTATGCTTGTGCATCTATGTGAACCTTCTTAAGAGAGTACAGCATTAGGCTTTGGCCATTCTCTAGCAAGCAAAATGGGCGCAATCATGTTCATGGCGCATTCATTTTGCTAGGTTCATAAAATTCAGACGCTCAATAAGGTTTTTTTATTATGGACGACACAAACTACCGCCCTTTTATTAAACGTCTTTTCGCCATTTCACCATTTGGCATTTTGCGCCTGATCGCCATCAGTGTCGGTGTCGGTCTAGTACTGGCCTTGCTGAATATTGACCCGGCCACGGTATGGAGCGACTTTTTTGGCACTTTTGCCCGCGCCTGGGTTGAAACCTGGCGCGCGCTAAGCGACGCAGCCAATTGGGCCTTTGACTATTTCATTCTAGGTGCCATTCTGGTTGTACCCATTTTTGTAATTCTGCGTATCGTGAAGGCTTTGCGTAAATGAAGCATATAAAGACCGCCACAAAAGGTTCCGATCACAACCGATATTCCATTGCAGGTATGCTGGTGCTGCCATTGCTCCTGGCGGCCTGCAGTTCCCCCAATACCGGCGTAGACAGTCGCAACCCGCCCACCGGGGGCACCCCGGCGGAATTTGGGTTTCAATACGCTCAGACAATCGCCAAGAACGGTAATTGTGACCAGGCCCTGCCCATACTGATCTGTCTTGGTGAACAGGGCCCGGGATGGGAGCTGGCCACCCATAGCGGCGGCGTATGCGCGCTGGAGGCGGCCAAGCTCTGGACCGGCCCACTGCAGGCCAGACCCGGATTTTTCAACAAGGCCAGCAAGGTCAGCTATGACAAGCCGTATTATCGCTCAAAGGCCGCCCTAAACGCCAAAGGCATGGCATTGTTGCATCGTTCGGCGGCGGCCGGATGGCCTGATTCCCAGGCCGTTCTGGTACGCACACTAAGTGGCCCGGGTCATGATGAAGCAGATTTGCGCGAAGCCAAGCTGTGGATTACCCGTTATGACCATAATCCACGCCGTAAAATCTATGGCAGCAATTCCATAGACAAGGACATCCGAACACAATTGGCCGACATTACCCCGCCTCCGGCTTCTGATCCAGCGTGGAAAAAAGCCGTCTTGTCAAAAGTCTCTTCACAAGACCCGTTTTGCAAAAGTGTTCTTCGCACCGGAGGCTTCAGACCACACCGTGCCCCTGTTGCGAAGGAATCCGAGCCAGTTGACGATGATGATTTGCCGGCACCAGAAACCGTGGATCGGCCCGGCCGGCGAAATCGCTAGTAAAGCACCGTATTCAGATACAGCCCCTGCGCCGGGGCCACCGGCCCGCACGCGGCACGATCGCAGGCCTGCAAGGCCTGTTGCAAGTCTTTCCGGTCCCATTTTCCTGTACCGACCTCGACCAGTGAGCCGGTGATCGAGCGCACCTGGCGGTGCAGATAAGAACGCGCTGAAAAGAATAAATGAATTTCCTCGCCAATCCGGCTAATGCGGATTTCATCCAGCGTGCGCATCGGGGTTTTGGCCTGGCACTGTACATCGCGAAACGTGGTAAAGTCATGGGGGCCACCAATCAGCACCTGGGCCGCCGCGTGCATGGCCGCTGCATCCAGGGATTGCGGCACCCGCCAGACCCGCCCCCGATCCAGCGCCAGCGGAGGACGGCGATCAATCAGCCGGTAAAGATAGGTACGCTCTTTCGCGCCAAACCGGGCTTCAAAATCGTCTCCGACAATTTGCGCATTCAATACGGAAATCGGGTTGTTGCCCAAATGATGGTTGAGCGCATCGCGCACCGTATCGGGGCGCAAATCCTTGTTGAAATCCACATGGGCCACCTGGCCCAGGGCATGTACACCGGCATCGGTGCGCCCGGCCCCGAATATCTGTACCGGGGCTTCTTCCAGGGCACTGGCGGCACGCTCCAGTTCGCCTTGCACGGTGGGGCGATCATCCTGGCGCTGCCATCCGCTATAGGGCGCACCATCATATTCTATGGTCAGTTTAAAGCGGGTCATGCTAGTTGCGTACCTTTGGGCACCGCCTGGCCGCGCAAAAAGTCGTCGGCCGCCTGCACGCCCTTGCCCGCCCGTTGCAGGCGCGTGAGACGCACCGCACCTTCGCCACAGGCAACCAGCAGATGATCATCCAGCACTTCGCCGGGCGTACCATGCCCCGCCTCGGGAACCGCCATTAACACCTTGACGCGGACTGGCCCTTTGGGCGAGGGCAGTTCAAACCATGCCCCCGGGAAGGGGGACAGGCCACGGATCAGCCGATCCAGCTCTTCGGCCGGGCAGGACCAGTCAATTCGCGCTTCTTTTTTATCAATTTTGTGGGCATAGGTGACCCCGTCTTCGCTTTGTGGCTTGGCGGTTATCGTTCCGGCCTCCAGTGCATCCAAGGCCTTTGGCATCAGCGCAGCCCCGGCGGCGGCCAGCTTGTCATGCAAACGGCCCGCCGTGTCATCGGAGTCAATCTTTACGCTCTGGCTCATCAGAACCGGGCCGGTATCCAGCCCTTCTTCCATCTGCATCACCTGCACGCCGGTAACATGATCGCCCGCCATAATGGCGCGCTGGATCGGCGCGGCCCCACGCCAGCGCGGCAATAGAGAGCCATGCAGGTTCAGGCAGCCAAAGCGCGGCGCCTGCAAGATTTCAACTGGCAGGATCAGCCCATAGGCGACAATAACTGCCACATCCAGATCAAGGGCAGCAAAGGCGGCCTGTTCATCAGCATCGCGCAGGGTTTTGGGCGTGCGCACAGGCAGGCCCAGCGATTGCGCCAGATCATGCACCGCGCTGTGGCGCAAGGCCTTGCCCCGCCCTGCCGGACGTGGCGGCTGGGTATAAACGCAAACAATATCATGATCCGTTTCTGCCAGCGCTGATAGCGCCGAGGCGGCAAAGGCCGGCGTACCCATAAAGGCGATTCTGAGTGCCATGGAGCTGTTATTCCGCCGCTTCCAGCGCTTTTTCCCGGGCCGCCTTTTGCACTTTTCGAATGGCGCGTTGACGTTTTAGTCGCGACAGATGGTCGATGAAGAGAACCCCGTTCAAATGATCCATTTCATGTTGAATACATACCGCATACAGGCCCTCGGCCCATTCGGTAACCTCTTCACCATCATAGTTCAAATAGCGAATTTTCACCCGTCCCGGGCGCTCCACCTCTTCGTAATAATCCGGCACAGATAAACAGCCCTCTTCCCAGGGCAGGGTTTCTTCCACATCTTCCAGAATTTCCGGATTGACGAAATATTGCGGGTTTGGCTCTTCATCCTTACCCGCCAGATCCATCACAATAATGCGTAAGGGGACGCCCACCTGTATCGCAGCCAGACCGATGCCCGGCGCGTCATACATGGTTTCCAGCATATCATCCATCAGCGCACGGGTATCATCGTCCACGCGCTCGACGGGCTTGGATACCTGTTTCAACACAGGATTGGGTACAATCAGGATGTCTCTAATAGCCATAGCCTTGACCTAAGAAGTCAAACGGTTTTCGTCAAGCATCCAGATGGGCAATCGCCTGACCTGCGAATCAGGTATAGAGTATGTTTATGGAAGAACAATTGACGAACCTTACGCAATCCCCTCTGCTGCTGGTGGGGCTAAGCGCCGCCCTTGCGGCCCTCTTGACGCTGCTTGTTAGCTGGCTGATCTTGCGTTCCAAACGGGGCGGTGATCCGGCTTTGCAGGCACAACTCAAGGCCATGGCAGAACAACAAGCGGCCTTGCGCGGGGCGCTGGAACAGATGGCCGCCGGAACGCAAAGCGGCCATGGGGAGCTGAAACGCACCCTGGACGAACGCCTGGACAAGATGGGCAAACGCCTCAGCGAGGGGCTGGCGCAAAGTGGCGAGAAAACCGGCGAACATCTGAAAACCCTGGCCGAACGGCTGGCCCTGATCGACCGGGCGCAAAAAAATATCGAAACCCTGAGCCAGGAAGTCACCGGCCTTCAGGCGCTTTTGTCCAACAAACAGGCGCGTGGGGCCTTTGGCGAAATTCAGATGCAGGATCTGGTCAAAACCTTTCTTCCGCCCAGCGCCTATGGATTTCAGGAAACCCTGAGCAATCATACCCGGGTGGATTGCCTGATCCGCCTGCCGGCCCCCAATGACGATATTGCGGTGGACAGCAAGTTCCCGCTGGAAAACTGGCGCGCCATGAACGATGCGCCCGACGCGGATGCCAAAAAAGCCGCCGCGCGGCTGTTTACCGCCGCGGTGACCAAACATGTGCGCGATATTGCAGAAAAATACCTGCCTGCTGAAAATATATCCAAACCGGCCATCATGTTTTTGCCGTCCGAGGCCATCTATATCGACCTGCATACGCATTTTCCCGATATTATCGAAAAAAGCTTCCGGGCCGGGGTCGCCATTGTGGCCCCCACCACCTTTATGGCCACTCTGCACACCATGCGCGCGGTGATGAAGGATGCCCAAATGCGCGAACAGGCCCATGTGATCCAGCGCGAGGTCGAGGTGCTGCTGGATGATATTTCCCGTCTGGATGATCGGGTGAAAAAACTGGATACCCATTTTGAACAATCCAAACGCGACATTGGCCAAATTCTCATCTCCACCAACAAAATCAAATCCCGCAGCGAGAAAATCGGCGACTTACAGTTGGAGGATGATACCGACAGCCCCGTCTTGCCCAAGATTGCAAAAAACTGAGAGCACGCCTTGGATAAATGTGATAAAGTTACAAAAAATATATTCTTCTGGAGATTACAATGAGACTTTTCACCGCTTTAGGTACTAGCACTGCCGTTATGGTTGCCGCGCTGGCCCTGGCTTCCTGCACTGGCCCTTCGCTGGCCAGCGCCCCCGATGCAAAACTCCATGCTGATGCCGGCCCCGCCGTTTATATCGTTAATTTGCACGATGGAGATGTGGTCTCATCGCCGTTTCGGGTGGTGTTTGGCCTTTATGGCTATGGGGTGGCCCCCGCCGGGGTGGACAAGGCCAAAACCGGCCATCATCACTTATTGATCGATACCACCCTTAGTGCCGAAGAAAAAGAATACGCCATTCCTTCGGATGCCCAACATCGCCATTTTGGCGGCGGCCAGACCGAAGTGGTACTGGACTTGCCCGCCGGCAAGCACACCTTGCAACTGATGCTGGGGGATTACAGCCATGTGCCGCTGGCCAATGTACAGGCCTCGACCCCCATCACCATCGAAGTGAAATAACCCATGGGTTTGCGGGGCATCCTCATAGCGCTGGCGGTTGGCTGGGCCAGTCAGGCGCTGGCCGAGCCAACAGTCATTGGCGTTGAACACAGCGCCCAGGCGGATTTTGAAATTGTCGAGATCACCAAGGATCTGGACACCCCCTGGGGGCTGGCGTTCTTGCCAGATGGCGATGCCCTGATCACCCAGCGCCCAGGCGGACTGGTGCGGGTCAATCTGCAAAGCGGTGAAAAGACAGACATTCCGGGGGTGCCAACACCATTGGTGCTGCAACAGGGTGGCTTGCTGGACGTGGTGCTGTCACCAGGCTTTGAGACCGACCATCTGGTCTATTTCACCTATGCCGCCGGCACCAAGAAATCCAACCATACAGAGATTGCCCGTGGCCGCCTTGAAGACAATACCATCAAGGATTTGCAGGTTATCTTTCGCGCCAATACCACCAAGAAAAAGGACGGCGCGCATTTTGGTTCGCGCATTGTTTTTGACCGCGATGGGTACCTCTTTGCCAGCATTGGCGAGGGCTTTCACTATATGAAAGAGGCGCAAAACCCGGCCAGTCATTTTGGTACCATAATTCGCATTTATCCCGATGGCCGCGTGCCTGATGACAACCCGTTTGCCGATGGTGCGGGCGGCGCACCAGAGGTCTGGTCCTATGGCCATCGCAATCCCCAAGGCATGGCACTGCACCCGCGCACCGGCGCGCTGTGGGAACATGAACACGGCCCCATGGGCGGCGACGAGATTAACATTATCGAGCCCGGGGAAAACTATGGCTGGCCCAAGGCCACCTTTGGCATTGATTATTCAGGCGCCATTATTTCGGACTATACCAAGCGTCCGGGCATGAAGGATTCCATCATGCACTGGACCCCCTCCATCGCGCCTTCGGGCATGGCGTTTTATACCGGCGATCAGTTCCCCCAATGGCAGGGCGATGTATTTGCCGGGGCGCTGGCCGGGCAGCATTTACGCCGGGTGAAATTTCGCGGCACCAAAGTAATGGCACAGGAAAAATTGCTGGAAAGTCTGGAGGCCCGCATCCGTGATGTGCGTAATGGCCCGGGCGGCGCGCTTTATGTGCTGACCAATGGATCAGTGGGCCAATTGATCAAATTGCAGGCAATAAAAAAGTAGCTCAATCGAAAAGCATGGAGACCGATTCTTCATTGGCGATGCGGCGAATGGCTTTGCCCAAAAGCGGCGCGACGGAGACTTCACGGATTTTTTTAGCATTTTTAACAATTGCCGGTTGTTCGATGGAATCGGTAATCACCAACTCTTTTAGCTCGGACTTATCGACCTTTTCGGCGGCCTCGCCTGACAAGACGCCATGGGTGCAATAGGCGGCCACTTCGGTGGCGCCTTTTTCCAGCAAAGCATGGCCAGCATTGACCAGCGTACCACCACTATCGACGATATCGTCAATCAGGATGCATTTGCGTCCTTTCACATCGCCGATAATGTTCATCACTTCGGACTTGCCCGGCTCTGGCCGACGTTTATCGACAATGGCGATATCCGCATCCAGACGCTTGGCAATACCGCGCGCGCGTACCACACCGCCCACATCCGGCGATACCAGCATCAGGTTTTTGGTGCCGTAATTTTCGCGAATGTCTTCGCGCAAAACCGGCCCGGCAAACAGATTATCCACCGGAATATCAAAAAAGCCCTGGATCTGGCCAGCGTGCAAATCCATGGTCAGCACCCGGTCCGCCCCAGCGGTGGTGATCAGATTGGCAACCAGCTTGGCCGAAATGGGCGTGCGCCCCTCGGATTTGCGATCCTGGCGGGCATAGCCAAAGTAAGGCAGCACCGCGGTAATGCGCCGGGCACTGGCGCGGCGCAGCGCATCCATACAGATCAGCAATTCCATCAAATGGTCATTGGCGGGAAAGGAGGTAGACTGGATGATAAATACATCCTCGCCACGAACATTTTCCTCGATCGCGGCGTAAATTTCATTGTCGGCAAAGCGCCGTACATTGGTTTTGGTTAAGGGGAGGTCCAGAACACCGGCAATGCCTTTGGCCAAAGAACGATTGGAATTTGCCGTTAACAGCTTCATGGAAACTTCCCCCAATATGCACCTGCGCGCCGTGTGCCGTGTACGGCCAGTCACGTCAATGCCTGTGCTCAGCCCGATTGCATCATGATGACGCTGATATTGCGTCCATAGTCCGATTCGCCCCGCTTTGTGGCCCGCCGATAACTAAAAAAGTGCTCTTGCCGGGTGCAGGTATCCAGAGACTTTTTGTTAACCCCGCCCAGCCCCGCCGCCGACAGTCGGTGCGCACAAAATTCTTCCAGATTAAAATGCCATCGGTCCCCCGCCCCGCGTGCAAAAAAGCGCTGATAGGCAGAGTCATGATGGATAAAATTATCCAGAAATTCAGGCCCGACCTCATAGCTGGTCTGGGCGATACAGGGGCCAATGGCGGCCTGAATGTTTTGCCGGTTTGCCCCCAGGCCAACCATGGCCTCTATGGTGGCCTCCAATACCCCGTCCAGCGCCCCGCGCCAGCCCGCATGCGCGGCCCCAATAATGCGCGCCTTGTGGTCGGCAAACAACACCGGCGCACAATCGGCGGTCAGAATACCGAGGGCCAGACCCGGCGTGGCGCTGACCAGCGCATCGGCCTTTGGCGGCGTATCCGGCCAGGGCGCCTCAACCGTAACGACTTTGGTGGAATGCACCTGATAGACACCGATCAAATGATCATCCGCCACCCCCATGGACCGGGCAATGCGGGCGCGGTTTTCCTCTATATGTGCCGGGTCATCCGAAGAACCCCGGCCGGCATTCAAACTGGCATACAGTCCCGTGGAAACCCCGCCGCACCGCCCGAAAAAGCCGTGTTTGACGGGGGTGTGCCAAAGATTATCGGCCAAATAGAGTGGCGGCGCTTTCATATATCAAACCCCTCTGGAACGGGCAGGCCTTTGGCATAGATCGCGATCACCTTGAACAAATCGCCCATCTGGTCTGCATCCATCAGCCGGTGCACCTGACGTGCCAGTTTTGCCTTTTGGTCCGGATTTTTACGCATCAGATCAGCGGCGCGATATTCCAGCCCCAGACGCTTCAGCCAGTCCCCCTGACAGACCGGCCCCGCCACGCCTAGCCCAGCGGCCTGGGCAGCACGTTTAAGTTCAGCAAAATCCACCCGTGTGGTCAGATCTGCACTGCCGGGGGCAACCAATGGATCCACTTTTTCATGACGGGCAATGGCCTGCAGGGTATCGCCCGGCTCGCTCTGCGCCGGGCCGTAATCAATAAACAGCGCCACCCCCGGGTCGGTGGCAAAGCGAATGGCCAGCTCGTCCATCAACAAGGCGATGGCGGGGCGCGCCTCGACCAATGCCCCCTCCTCGCTGTCCCTTAAATCGGGGGGAATCATCTCTATTTCCGGGTTGGATGCTGGTGCCCCGCTGATCACAAAATGAAACGCCCCGGCCTCATCCACATCCACCAGACGTTCAAACCACGCCCCGTTCTGGCGAACAAACTGGCGCACGGGCAGGCAATCCAGATATTCATTGCCGATAATCATACAGGGGCCGGAGGGTACGTCTTTGAGGGCATGGACCCAGTTTACCGGGCACGGCGCCGTATCCAGCATGCCCGCCTGCACATTGATCAGGGCGGGGCTGGCCTCGATCAGGCTGACATCCAAGGCCTTGGCAAATCCCGGCACAGCGCGGGCGGCGCGTAAAATGTCTTTCATCATGGTGCCGCGGCCGGGGCCAAATTCCACCAGACGCACTGGCGAAGGGCCTTGCATGGCCTGCCAGCACCCGGCCAGCCACAGGCCGATCAGCTCGCCAAACATCTGGCTGATCTCCGGGGCGGTGATAAAATCCTCGCCGGCACCAATAGGGTCTTTAGTGGCGTAAAAGCCCTCGCAGGGGTCAAACAGGGCTTCGCCAAGGAATACACCGGTACTGATCGGCCCGCCCGCCCGAATGCGCGCGGCCAGCCGTTTGGAAAGGGTCTCGCTCATTTTGCGACCGGCGGTTTTTTCATGGCTAGATAAATCAGGACCAGCCCGCCCAGCCATAACGGAATGGAATAGGTCATGCCCCGGGTCAAACCAAAAATAAGCCCGGCATCCGGTTCGCGCACAAACTCGACCGCCGTGCGAAATACCCCATAGCCCAGCATAAAGAGACCCGTGGTCAGGCCCGGCCGTGTCAGGGTGCGAAACCGGGTAATGGCAATACGCAAGATAATGAACAATACGATGCCTTCCAGCGCCGCCTCGTAAAGCTGGCTGGGATGGCGCAAGGGCATGGCGGTATTTTCATCACAGGGAAAACGCATCGCCCAGGCCCCGTCCCAGGCGCGGCCATACAATTCCCCATTGATAAAATTGGCCAGACGGCCAAAAAAGAGGCCGATCGGAGCTACCGTGGCCACCGCATCGGCCAGGCGCAGTGGCTGAACCTTGCGCGAATAGGCCACATATAGCACCGCCAACAGCGCCCCTACAGCCCCGCCGTGAAACGACATGCCCCCGGTCCAGGTTTTCAGGATGGATACCGGCTGCTCCCAGATCCATTCGGTGCGGTACAACAGGATAAAACCCAGGCGGCCGCCAACAATAATGCCCAAGGTGCACCAGAAAAGCAGATCTTCGGTAATGGCAGGGGAAGCCGGCGGCGTGCCTTTTTTGCCCGGCATAGCCCAAAGGGTATTGTTTTTCATAATGCGATGAAACACCCAGGCACCCAGCACCAGGCCGGCAACATAGGCCAAAGAATACCAGCGCAGCGAAATCGGCCCGAATAAGTGTATAATAACAGGGCTGAAACCAGGAATTGGCGAACAATTAAAGTCTGGCATGTCTGGCTTTCTCGCTTCTGTTTTGTGCCTTAATGGCTTCTATAGCATTGCCTAAACCGCTTGCGCAGCCCATATAGCGCTATACCGCGCACTACGCACACAGCTCAAGAGACGATCATGCAAACCCGCAGCCCAATTTTTGATGACCTAGCCGACATTATGACCAGCGCCGCCGGGGCCGCCGCCGGGGCAGGAGAGGAAATAAAATCCATTTTCCGCGCCCAGGCTGATCGCTTTATTGCCGATATGGATCTGGTCAGCCGCGAAGAGTTCGAAACCTTAAAGGTCATGACCCAACAGCTGTATGATGACAATCAGGCACTGCGTGCAGAGATTGACGCCTTAAAGAAAGCGAGCAAGAAAACAGCGGTACCCAAGACACGGGCGCGCAAGACAAAGACCTGATTGATTTTTCTTCATAACCAACACGCCAGCGCTTAAATCTGGCCTCAAGGCATTGCTCATGCCCCCGCCCCCCCGTTACCGTTTAAAAGTCGGGGGGCGATTCGATACCCTCTTTACGCATAAGGAAGCCCATAGTGGACGTTTCGTTTGAGAACATTTCCATCACCAATGATCCTCTGGATCTGGTCGAGTACATTCTGACGGCGGAAGAAGTTGGTTTTGAACGCATAGGCGAACAGGAAATTCATTTTTCCGTACCCGGCCAATGGTGTGATTACCCCTTGTGGTTTGCCTGGCGCCCCGAAAACGAAGTGCTGCACCTGTGCCTGGGCATCGATGCCAAAATCAAAAACCGCCGCCGGGCGACTGTCTGTGATCTGTTGGTGCGGATCAACGAACGGTTGGCCAGCGGACATTTTGATTTATGGAGTGAAGACGGCACCATTATTTATCGCCATGCTCTGCCTTTGCCCGACACCACCTTGCCCACGCCGGGGCAATTGGCCGCCATGACCAATGCGGCCAGTGCCGCGGCCGAACGCCTGATCCCGGCGCTGAATTTTGTACTTTGGGCCGGCAAAACGCCCGATGAAGCTGTAGAAGCGGCCTTGTTTGAAACCGCAGGAGAAGCCTGATGGTTCGTAAACCCCGCCTTGCCCTGATCGGCGCCGGTCATATGGGCCTGGCCCTGGCCAAAAGCTGGATCAAACATGGTTTGATTGCCAAACAGGGCTGGTTGGTGATTGTTGATCCAAACCCATCTGAGGCTGCGCAGGAACTGGCTGAACAACTGAAAATCGTAATTGTACCGGCACTGGAAAGTGAACAGGCCAGCCTGTTGGAAACTCTGGTCCTGGCGGTAAAGCCAAAACTGATCCCCGAAGTGGGGCAGACCCTGGCACGTATACTGCCCGAAACCACCCTGATTATATCGGTGGCCGCCGGGGTAACCCTGAACCGGCTGGGCGAAGTTTTTGGGCCACGCCCCTTGGTGCGCGCCATGCCCAACATGCCCGCCTCCATCGGTCGCGGTGCGACGGTTTTTGTATCGGGACCAGGCGCAGATAAAAACGCCCGCGATCAGGCACAGGTTTTACTGAGCGCCAGCGGCATGGCCGAGGAAGTGAGTGAAGAAAAAGCGCTGGATGCGGTCACGGCGGTTTCCGGCTCTGGGCCGGCCTATGTGTTCTTGTTGGCCGAAGCGCTGGCCGTGGCCGGTGTTGCCGAAGGCCTGGACCCGGAACTGGCCAGAAAACTGGCCTGTGAAACCGTGGCCGGGGCGGGCGAATTATTGCGCCAGCGCGGCTGTGATCCAGCGGTCCTGCGGGCCGAAGTGACCTCGCCCGGTGGTACCACGGCGGCAGCCATGGACGTTTTGATGGGCTCTGGCGGCTTTGCCGAAATGATGCGCCGGGCCGTGAACAGCGCCGCGCGCCGATCTGGTCAATTGGGCTCTCAATCCTGATCTTGCAAGGGCAGGCGCAAAGCCGCCCGCAGGCCACCGCGTTCTGATCGTCCCAACACAATATCGCCCCCATGCGAGCGGGCAATATCGCGGGCAATCGACAGGCCAAGCCCCACTCCGTCGGTATTCAGATTTCGCGCCGGGTCCAGCCGGTTGAAGGGGGCAAAGGCCTCTTCATAAAGGTGCTCTTCTATGCCCGGGCCATCATCCTCGATAATGATTTCTATGTTATCCTGATCCTGTTTCATGCGAATAAAGGCGTGTTCGCCGTAACGCACCGCATTATCAAGAAGATTGCCAATGGCGCGCCCCAGCGCCTGTTGGCGCCCCAACGCCCGTAAATCCGGGGCCAGTTCGGCCTCTATGTGTGCGCCGGCGCGTTTGGCATTGGAAACTTTGGCATCAATCAGCGCTGCCAGATCAACCAGAACGGTTTTTTCCTCCACCTCATCACGGGCAAAGGAAAGATAACCATCCAGCATACGTTCCATCTCTCGCAAATCCTGGCGGGCCTCGTCCAGATCCGGGGTCTGTTCCAGCAAGGCTAATTGCAGTTTCAGGCGCGTCAGGGGCGTGCGCAAATCATGACTGACCCCGGCCAGCATTACCGTGCGCTGGTCGACAAAGCGCTCGATCCGGTCTTTCATTTCCAAAAAGGCTGCCGCGGCCTGACGTACTTCGCGGGCGCCAGAGGGCGAGAAGTTCGGATCATCCTGCCCACGGCCAAAGCGTTCGGCAGCATTGGCAAGGCGCTGTATCGGCCGCACCTGATTGCGGATAAAGATGATGGCTATGCTGGTCTGGATGAAGGTCGCGGCGATCAGCCAGAAGACGAATATATGGCCGCTGGTGGAAAACACCTTGTCGCGGGGCGCAATGAACCGCAACAGCCCGCCCCGGGTCTGTACCCGAATGTCCACATAGGCCGGATAGCGCGTGGTATCAAACCAGAACGGTGATGCCAGCTTGGCGCTTAACGCCTGTCGCAAGGTACGATCCAGCACGGAAAACAAGGACGAACGGATACTGGTCGGCAGTTCTTCATTAGGTTGCAAGACCACCGACAGGCTCATTTTCTCAATGGCCAGGGCTGACAACCGGGCCAGATTTTGTGCACTGGGATCCTGATCATATTGCGCCACAATCACCGCCACATCCCCGGCCACCCCTTCGGAAAGGCGCGTGGTCACGGTTTCCCATTGCGAATCAAAGAACATCCACAAAACCGCAATCTGCATGACCGCCACCGGCAAGGCGACAATCAGTAATGAGCGGCCAAACAGCCCTTTTGGCGTAATATCACGCAGGCGGCGGCGTTTGAAAATCTGGTGCCGCCACGCCGTGATTTTTTCAGACAAGGTCATACGTCTGATGGCTCGGCGGCGTATTGCGCCAACAGACGATAACCGGAACCGCGCACGGTTTGCAAAAATTGCGGAAAGCGCGGATTTTCCTCAATCTTGCGGCGAAGACGGGCAATTTGCACATCTACCGAGCGCTCTATGGCAGCGGTATCGCGTGATAAATCTTCACGGCTAAAGGCCTCTCCCGGACGCCGGGCCAGGGCCGCCAACAGGCGGGTCTCGCTATCGGTCAGGGCAACCCGTCCCGCAACACCGGTTAACTCGCCGGTAGAAGGCGTAAAGCACCACGGTCCAAAATATAAACTGGCATCATCGTTAAAATGGGTGCTCTGGCGGCGCAAAATGGCACCAATGCGCAACAGTAATTCCTCGGGCTCAAAGGGTTTGGAAAGATAATCATCAGCCCCGGCTTTTAGGCCTTCTATACGTTCTTCGGGGGCCCCGCGCGCGGTGAGCAGCAAAACCGGAATGGTGCTGGTCTCACGGATGAAGCGGGTCAGGCTAATGCCATCTTCGCCCGGCATCATGATATCCAGCACCACAAGGTCAAACGCCATCGCCTTGAGCAACCGGCGCACCCGCGCCGCATTGGCCGCCGTAGACAGGCGATAACCATGCTGTGACAGATAGGTTTTCAATAGCGAGCGAATGCGGTCGTCGTCATCAACGATCAGCAAATGCGGCTTTTCCTGTTCGATCGTTCTACCCCATGTCCGGAACTGATTTACCGTCTCCATTAAAGGTTCGCCCAACCGGAAAAGCAAGAAATTGCAGCAAAGAGCGATAATCCGGCATATTGAGACCTAACACCACACTTTGGGTTGTGGACACATTGCCTCCACTTGGCCCATGATGGGTTTATAAATCCGAAGCAAACAAGATGAGTATGTTATGGCCAAAAAGCTCTTATTTCGACAAACCAGTGGCAAACTCTGGCTGGATGGCGAGTTCGTAGATTATGACAAGGCAATGATTTCTGTGCAAACTCATGGCTTGCATTATGGCTCGTCCGTATTTGAAGGAGAACGCGCCTATGGCGGTAAAATCTTTAAAAGCCGCGCGCATACGGATCGCCTGATCCAGTCCTGTCGGCTGATGGGCTTTGCGCTGCCATACAGCGCCGCCGATATTGAAAACGCCAAACGGGAGCTGCGCGAGCGTTCGGGCATCGAACAGGCTTATGTCCGCCCCGTGGCCTGGCGCGGGTCCGAGCAATTGGGCGTTTCAGCCAAGGAAAATACGATCCATGCGGCCATCGCCATATGGGAAATGACTACCTATTTTGCTGACAAGATGAAGGGCATTCGCCTGACCATTGCCGATTGGCGTCGCCCGCCATCGGTGTGTGCACCGGTCAAGGCCAAGGCCGCCGGCCTATATATGATCTGTACCCTGTCCAAAGATGCGGCCTCCGAGGCGGGGTATGATGATGCGCTGATGCTGGATTATGAAGGCCGCGTTGCCGAATGCACCGGGGCACATATTTTCTTTGTCCGCGATGGCGAACTGCATACCCCCAGCCCTGAATGGATACTGGACGGCATCACCCGCGCCACCGTGATGGAAATTGCCAAAGTGCGCGGTCTGACCGTACATGAACGCCATATCATGCCCGATGAACTGTCCAGCTTTTCCGAATGCTTTATCGTTGGCTCAGCCGTTGAAATCACCCCGGTGAATGAAATCAAGGGTATTTCATATACTCCGGCGGATATCTCCCGCCAGATGATTGCTGATTATGATACGCTGATTCACGGGGGTACGCTGCGCTAGCGAAACCGCCTGAGCCTAGGATTTATAGGCTGCATCCAACAGCAGGGCTTTTTCCCGTCTTGAGGGAAAACGGTAAAAGACATGCATGCCGATATTGGCCGTGCGCAACAGTCTGCTGGACCAATAGGGTTGTACCTCAACCGTGTGATAGTGCGTAGCCCGGCCAATGGTAATATCAGACATGCCCAGCATGGCATGAATGGCCGCTTTGCGAGAACGCTTCCAGCCTGCCTGTCGTGGCAATGCGGCCATGGAACCATCACAGGTAAAGGTGAACTGGCACCCGGTATTCCGGCTTGAGCCTTCAAAGACCACATCGCAGACATTATCAGGATAGGCCCGATGCTTGACCCGGTTCAGTACCACCTGGGCCACGGCCAACTGGCCAGACAAGGATTCGCTGCGCGCTTCATAATAAATCGCCATCGCCATACAATCGATGGCCTTTTCCTGCGCAGCGGCTTTTTCAATATGCGTTTTTGTAAAGGTTTCCAGCGATGCCATGATCTGCAGATCCTGCTGCATCGCAGCTTTTTTGCCATCTACAACAAAAACCTGGGCATAGGCCTGTGCATCGGTAGTCACCGGTGCATTAACGACCATAGGTTCTTCTTGCAGGAATTCCTGGGCAAAGGCTTTCCAGCTGGTGTTGTCCAACTGTTCGGCACCGCGCTCAGCGGTCATCCCCAATACCATAGGCAAAGCCAGCGTCAGCGAAATCGCCAAGACTGCCAGACCGGTTTCTGGCCGTAAAAGGGCACGCCATTTTGGCTGCCTGTATGACCGTAGCTTCGCCATCGTAACTCAATTTCTTTTCGCGTGGCTAACAACTGTTTAGCCCAAAAATATCGGGACATACTTAACAATGCCCTAACCGGCGAGCACATAAGGAGCGTCGCCTTGCCAGTCAAGAGCACAGCCCGGGTTTATTTTTCTATGGTTAATGAAAATAAGGGGATATTATCCCCATAATTTCCCGTTATTGGTTATTTCTTCTTCTTTTTCTGCGCCTTCTTCCGGGCACGACGCAAAGCGGCCTGGGCCGCGGCCAGACGGGCGATCGGCACCCGATAGGGAGAACAGGAGACATAATCCAGGCCGGTTTTTTCGCAAAAGCCGATCGAGGCCGGATCACCGCCATGTTCGCCGCATATGCCCAGCTTGATATCCGGGCGTTCGGCGCGACCCCGCGCCACCCCCATGCGAATAAGGTCACCAACCCCTTCCTGATCCAGCGAGATAAACGGATCCTGCGCCAGCATGCCCTTGGCCAGATAGGTGTTCAGGAAAGACGAGGCGTCATCGCGCGATAACCCGAAGGTGGTTTGGGTCAGGTCATTGGTGCCAAAAGAGAAGAATTCTGCATATTGGGCCAACTCATCGGCACGAAGCGCCGCACGCGGCAGTTCGATCATTGCCCCATAGGCATATTCAATCGGGGCCCCGGTCTCTTTGCCCACCGCTTCGGCCACGTTGGCCACGCGGGTTTTCAAAAATTCCAACTCTTCACCCGTGGCGGCCAGCGGGATCATCACCTCGACCTGCGGGGCAGTGCCGCTTTTTTCGCGAACAATAACCGCGGCCTCAAAAATGGCCCGGGCCTGCATTTCATAGATTTCGGGATAGGTTACCCCCAGACGACAGCCCCGATGGCCCAGCATAGGATTGCTTTCGGCCAACTCGCGCGCCCGCGCCATCAGCGCATCAACACTGATCCCGGTGGCCTTGGCCACCGCCTCTACATCATCGGCATTATGGGGCAGAAATTCATGTAAAGGCGGGTCCAGCAAGCGGATGGTCACCGGCAGGCCCGCCATCAAGGTAAAAATCTGCACAAAATCATCACGCTGCATGGGCAGGATTTTATCCAGCGCCTCGACCCGGTCTTCGCGGGTGGTTGCCAAAATCATTTCGCGCACGGCGGCAATGCGTTCTTCGTCAAAGAACATATGCTCGGTCCGGCACAGACCAATGCCTTCGGCCCCGAATTTCAGCGCCGTTTTCACGTCCGCCGGCGTATCGGCATTGGTGCGCACTTTCATGCGCCGCGCCGCATCGGCCCAGCCCATCAGCACAGAAAAATCACCACTCATTTGCGGCTGGATCATCCGGCCTGCGCCCTTGAACACCGCGCCCTTGGCCCCATCAATGGTGATAATATCGCCCTTATTGACGGTGACGCCGTGGGCGGAAAACCGCCCGGCCTTATAATCAATTCGTATGGCCCCCACACCGGAAACGCAAGGGCGCCCCATACCGCGCGCCACCACGGCGGCGTGGCTGGTCATGCCGCCCCGCGCCGTCACAATGCCCTTGGCTGCATGCATGCCGTGTATATCCTCGGGCGAGGTTTCGGTACGCACCAAAATCACATCCGTGCCATTTTTGGCCAGGGTTTCGGCCTCATCGGAATCAAACACCACCTGACCAATGGCCGCGCCGGGACTGGCCGGCAGACCCGTGGCAATAACCGGGCAATCACTGCCCTCATCCAGTGCCGGGTGCAGCAATTGATCCAGCGCCGCTGGATCCACCCGCAACACCGCTTCATCCCGCGAAATGGTGCCTTCATTCGCCATTTCCACGGCAATGCGCAAAGACGCCATGGCCGTGCGCTTGCCGGCGCGGGTCTGCAACATCCACAACCGTCCTTCCTCGACGGTAAATTCAATGTCCTGCATGTCCCGATAATGGTCTTCCAGCTTTTGAAAGACGGCGGCCAGCTCGGCATATATCTCGGGCATGGCTTCTTCCAGGCTGGGTTCGGTTTCACCCATGTCTTCGCGCGCCTGTTTGGTCAGCACCTGGGGCGTGCGAATGCCCGCCACCACGTCTTCGCCCTGGGCGTTGATCAAAAACTCGCCGTAAATACTTTTTTGACCCGTCGACGGATCACGGGTAAAGGCCACGCCGGTGGCCGAAGCGTCCCCCATATTGCCAAACACCATCGCCTGTACATTGACCGCCGTGCCCCAGCTTTGCGGAATGTCGTGCAATTGCCGGTAGGTGATGGCGCGATTATTCATCCACGAGCCAAACACCGCGCCAATGGCGCCCCAGAGCTGGTCTTTGGGATCATCGGGAAACGGCTTTTCCAGATCCTCTTCAACTTGGCGCAGATAACGCCCGGCAACAACCTCCCAATCCTTGGCGTTCAGGTCTGTATCCACCTCATAGCCCTGATCGTCCTTATAATCGTCCAGCAATTCCTCGAACACATCATGATCCAGGCCCAGCACCACATTGGAATACATCTGGATGAAGCGGCGATAGCTGTCCCAGGCAAACCGAGCATCGCCAGAGCGCGCGGCCAGCCCCGCCACCGTATCGGCATTCAGGCCCAGATTAAGAACCGTATCCATCATGCCCGGCATAGACGCCCGCCCGCCAGAGCGCACCGAAACCAAAAGCGGGTTTTTGGGATCGCCAAAACGCTTTCCGGTCTTTTCTTCCAGATCCGCAAGGGCCGCCTCGACCTGTTCTACCAGACCGTCGGGATAGGCGCGGTCATTTTCATAAAACGCGGTGCAGACCTTGGTGGTAATGGTAAAGCCCGGCGGCACCGGCAGGCCAAGAGCGCACATCTCAGCGAGGTTGGCCCCCTTGCCACCCAGCAGGTTTTTCATCCCCGCATCGCCCTCGGCGGACCCGCCCCCAAAGGCATAAACCCATTTCTTTTTACTGGCCTTGTCGCTCATGTTTTTAGTCCTGGGTTATATATTTTCTCTTCTGTCATCCCGGACTTGATCCGGGATCCAGTTGTGACTCTGTTCTGGATTCCGGCTTTTGCCGGAATGACGTAGTTGTTGTAATGGAAAACCAAACACACCATCACCCCGCGATTTTATCAAAGTCGGCCACCTGACGCAGGCTTTGGCGGAACATGTTCAATAATGCCAGCCGATTGGTCCGCAGAGCCGGATCATCCGCATTCACCGTCACCTCATCAAAGAAGGCATCAATGACGGGACGCAACGGCGCCAAGGCCGCCATGGCCCCCGTATAGTCCTCTTTCTTCAAGGCAATGGCGGCTTTTTCCTGCGCTTCGCTCAATGCCGCAAAGAGCGCCTTTTCCTCGTCTTGGGTGAAAAGAGCCGTCTTGACCGGATCAGAAACTGCCTTGCCGTCCTTTTTCTCTTCAATACGCAAAATGTTCGATGCGCGTTTGGCCCCGGC
>WFTT01000016.1 GCA_015485335.1 Robiginitomaculum sp. | reverse complement strand
GTTCGTCTACACCGCTTGGGCCAATAAACATTGCCCCTTCTATATTTTATTATCGTATTTTCCGATTATTTCGATCGTTATTAATCGTGTTACTTTCTTAATCAAACGCTCTAGCATGGCCATGGTATCGCGTATTCACGATATTTGGAAAGGAACCAACCATGCAAAAGAAAATGAACCTTGTAAAAGGCGCCCTGTTCGCCAGCGTCGCCTTTGCGGCTTTGCTAACCCCCGCCGTGGCCAAAGAGACGACCGCCAAGTCATCCACATCCATGCATCACGAAGGCAACGCATCCAATGCGTTCTGGTGGCCAAACCGGCTTGACCTTGCCCCCTTGCGCAAAAATGCGGCCTCCTCAAATCCGCTGGGCGAGGATTTTGATTATGCCAAGACGTTCGCAAGCCTGGATTTGATGGCGCTCAAGGCGGATCTGAAAGATCTCATGCATACCTCAAAAGACTGGTGGCCTGCCGATTATGGCCATTACGGGCCTTTATTCATTCGCATGGCATGGCACAGCGCCGGCACCTATCGCACGATCGATGGTCGTGGTGGTGCCGATGGCGGCATGCAGCGCTTCGCTCCCTTAAACAGCTGGCCGGACAATGCCAATCTGGATAAAGCGCGCCGGTTGCTGTGGCCGATCAAAGAAAAATACGGCGATAAAATCTCCTGGGGTGATCTGATCATTCTGGCCGGCACCGTCGCCATGGAAGATATGGGCTTTAAAACCATTGGCTTTGCCGGTGGCCGTGTCGATGCGTGGGAGCCCGACAATGTGGACTGGGGCCCGGAAAGTAAATGGCTGGCCCACAAGCGTCAGACCCCGGATGGCAAGCTCAAAGGGCCGTTGGCGGCCACACAAATGGGCCTTATCTATGTGAACCCCGAAGGCCCTGGCGGCAATCCCGACCCGTGGGATGCCGCCAAGGCTATCCGCGAAGCCTTTGGCCGCATGGCCATGAATGACGAGGAAACGGTAGCCCTGATTGCGGGCGGCCATACCTTTGGCAAAACCCATGGTGCGGCGGACCCTTCCAAATATGTTGGTCCGGAACCTGAGGCCGCTGACCTGGAAGAACAGGGTCTTGGCTGGAAAAACACATATCGTTCCGGCAAGGGCCCTGACACCATTACCAGTGGTCTGGAAGGTGCCTGGACCGTTAGCCCGGCTGAATGGACCCACAATTTTCTTGAAAACCTGTTCACCTATAACTGGGTAAAGACCAAAAGCCCGGCTGGGGCCATTCAATGGGTGCCCGATGAGGAATCGGCGGCCGCCATCGTCCCCGACGCGCACGATCCGGACAAATTTCATGCGCCAATCATGCTGACCACCGATCTGGCGCTAAAGTTTGACCCGGCATACCGGAAAATTGCCAAACGCTTTTATGAAAAGCCAGAAGCCTTCGAACTGGCCTTTGCCAAGGCCTGGTTCAAGCTGACCCATCGCGATATGGGCCCTGCTTCGCGTTATCTGGGCGCTTTGGCCCCCAAGGAACAGTTTGTCTGGCAGGATCCGGTACCAGCGGTGGATCACCCCCTGGTGGATGCCAGCGATATTGCGGCCCTGAAAGAGGATATTCTCGAATCCGGCCTTTCTGTACCAGAGCTGGTTCGCACCGCCTGGGCCTCGGCCTCCAGCTATCGCAATACCGATATGCGTGGTGGCGCCAATGGGGCACGGCTGCGTCTGGCCCCGCAAAAGGACTGGGCCGCCAATGATCCAAAAGAGCTGTCAAAGGTTTTGAAATCGCTTGAAAAAGTTCAGAAAAACTTCAATGCGGCACAAACTGATGGCACCAGAATATCGCTGGCCGATCTGATTGTACTGGGCGGCGCAGCGGCGATTGAAAAAGCGGCGCATGATGCCGGACAGGATATAGAGGTTCCCTTCACACCGGGCCGAACCGATGCATCCCAAGCGCAAACTGATGTCAATTCCATTGCCGTATTGCAAACCAGTGCGGACGGTTTTCGCAATTATTTCGATAAGGGCAACGCCGACTCGCCGGCAAAAATGCTGGTGGAAAAGGCCGCTTTGCTGGACCTGTCCATACCTGAAATGACGGTTCTGGTGGGCGGCATGCGGTCCCTGAATGCCAATACCGGCCAAGTTCGCCACGGTGTCTTTACCAAAACGCCGGGTCGCCTCAGCAATGACTTTTTCAGAAATCTGCTGGATTCGTCCACCCAATGGCAGAAGTCGAAAAAGACACCAGGCCTTTATGAGGGCCGGGACCGCCAGAGCGGCAAGCTCAAATGGACGGCAACGCCAGTGGATTTGATTTTTGGCTCGAACAGTGAATTACGGGCCGTTGCCGAGGTCTATGCCTTTGATGGCTCGGCAGACAAGTTCACCAATGACTTTGTCCAAGCGTGGGTCAAAGTGATGAACCTTGGTCGCTTTTAGACACCAGGCAAAACCCAAAAACAGAACGGCGGCATTTAAAATGCCGCCGTTCTTGTATGGATAAGAAAAATGGTGGGCGATGAGAGGCTCGAACTCCCGACATCCACGGTGTAAACGTGGCGCTCTCCCAACTGAGCTAATCGCCCTCAATCAAGGCTGCGCACTATGCCCAAAACCGCGCGCCGGGCAAGTGCAAAACTGAAAAAGGGCCAGCAAATGCCAGCCCTTTCACAGCAGAACAGCCCAGATTAGTTGTTCACGCAATCCTTGAAGGATTTGCCTGCTTTGAATTTCGGGCGTTTGGAGGCCGGACGGTCAACCAGTTCGCCAGTGCGTGGGTTGCGGGCCTTGCCGGCTGCACGGTGTGCAACGCTAAAAGAACCAAAACCCGGAATGCGGACGTCCCCGCCAGCAGCCAGGGCTTCTTCAACGACGCTAACGAAAGCATTTACGACTTCTACGCCTTGGGCCTTGGTCATGCCGGCTTTAGCGGCTACTGCTTCGGCTAATTCACTCTTGTTCATGGTGTCTCCCCATTAAGGTTTGCGCCGAATCAGTGGCGCGATGAGTGTAGTCTTGCCCCAAAACCCTTATTTTGCAAAGGCTGCGCGGCTTTTTTCATCACGAAATCGGGGAAAAAACCTGTGCAAAAGCAAGATTATTCAAAAATACGTAAAAACAGCCTCTATTTACCAATATGTTTGCGCAGGAACCCCTCCAAAGCCGCCAAGGTCTGTGCCCTGGCCTCGGCCGTATCCAGAGCATGATCCCCGCTGGGCAAGGTCACGAACCGGACATCCTTTTTACGGCTTTCAAGCACATCCACCATATGCACTGCCTGTTTATAAGGAACCCGAAAATCGTCTTTTGCCTGAATAATCAGAACAGGGATTTTGATTTTCTCGGCCTGATGCAAGGGAGACACCAATTGTGCGCTTTCACCACTAAGCCCCATTGAACGCACCCAGGCTTTGCCGCCTACATACCCCTTGTCGCTATTGATTAAGGAAATCAAATCCAGCACCCCGTTAATGCTGGCTGCACAGCGGTATAAATCAGGCGTTTTAATGGCCCCCATCATGGCCGCGTAACCGCCATAAGAGGCCCCGACAATGCAAATGCGTTTTGGATCGGCAATACCATTTTTAACAAGATACGCTACGCCATCGGTAACATCATCCTGCATGGTGCCGCCCCATTGGCGCTTTCCCAGTTTCAAAAACCGTTTTCCGTACCCCTCTGAACCCCGAAAGTTGGGTTGCAGCACTCCATATCCCCGAGATGAAAAAAACTGGGCGAAATAATCAAACTGTTGTTTGTCACGTGCCCCGGGACCGCCATGAGGGAAAATGACAAAGGGCAGATTTTTCTTCGGTCCGGATCGCGGCAAGGTCAGGTAAGCTGGAATGTTCAGACCATCGCGCGCTTCATATTGGATCGGCTTCATCGGTGCCAGATTATCCGGGTTCAATCCGGGCATGGTTTCCGAAATGAACTGCATATTCTTTTTCTTCATATCCAGAAAATAGTAGACGCCAGGCTCCACATCACTGCTGGAGTAAATCAGGAACTGTTGTCGCTCCGGAATGCGACTCACAATGCGGTTCACCGTATTGGGTAATGTTCTGTCGATGCTGTTTTGCAGCTTCTCAAAGGTCTTATCCCAATAAAACGCTTCGGCATGGTCCAACGTATACTGAACCCCAACGGGGACATTATTGGCCGGATCATAGATCAGGTCGTCATAATCCACGGTCTCATTTAAAAAAATGGTTTTCAGAACCGTACCTTTGGTAAGGTCTATCTGGAAAATGCCGTATTTTCCCTTTTTGCTCAGCCCGCTTGCATAGGCAATTTGCGGATTTTCCGTAAAGGCAATGGGATACAGGCCTTGTTTACCCCAACTGCTGTTTTTAACACTGGTCCAGCTTTTCGCAGCACTGTCATAATAAATGAAATTGAATTGCGTTGGATTGACCGGATCATATCCCCAGCCGAGACGCAAATTATGGTTTTGATCGGTTGTATAGTTCTGGATCCCCCGAAAGCCTGAAATCAGCTCCTTGAACCTGCCGGTATTCACATTGATTTTGCGCACTTCATTCTTGCCATCCAGATCTGAATCTATGGAAAGCAAAAAGTGATCGGGATCCCCGGGCAGCCAGTCAATGACATCATCCTGAATTTGCGTTGGCACCGCAATTTTCGCAAATTTGTTAACCTGGTTCCGGAGCGTTTTGGGTAAAACCATGGCGGTAACATTCGTACCGTCCCGGTCAATTGCGTACAACCGTGTCTCGCGAACCAGATTGCGATCCCGTTTTGACGTAAAAGCAAATGAGAGAACAAGGCGGTTGTTATTGACCCAATGGAACCAGGCAATGTCTGATTTTCCAACGGGAGGAATAGCAACCGTATTATTGCCATCAATTCCCTGAACCACCAGGTGCGCCTTGCCCTTGAATGGCGCCGTCATGGCAATGTAGTTGCCATCAGGCGACAGACGCATTGTGGAGGCCGTAGGTAATTGTGCAAAGGCCTGAATTGGAATTGGTTTTGGATTGGCATTTTGTGCCAGAGATGGAAAAGCGAAACTCAACAGAAGTATAGAAAAACAAACACGAAACAACACCAGCGCCCCCAGCCAAATGCAATAAAATGAATTGAATATAGTAATAAGAGGGAACAAGATTATCGGCGATCTTGTGAATTGCAAGAAAAATCAATACCCATGCGCCTTTTCTTGAATAAGGCATGCCAGACAGCCCACAAAAGTGGTTTATAGTGATTTATGCTGCACAGTAGCTGTTTTTCTTCAACCGTGATCATATTGGGTGGGAAAACCGGCGATATCATCGTTGATCTCGGGTTTTGCCCACACAATATGCTATACGGCATGCCTTATGGATCAGGCCAAAGGCGTATTATATGCAAGCCCGACCGGGCCTGGGTCTTAGTGGGTGCTCAGCGTATCGGAATCACCATCATCGCTGGAAGTTTTGGCCATGGAGGGTTCTTCCTCATCGGTCCATTCCACGGGCTCCAGCGGTTTGGTCAGCGCTTTTTCCAGCACTTCGGCGACCGTTTGCACCGGAATAATTTCCAGCTGGTTTTTCACATTATCCGGTATCTCTGCCAGATCCTTGGCGTTATCTGCCGGAATCAACACGGTTTTCACACCACCGCGCAAGGCCGCCAACAGCTTTTCCTTCAGGCCACCAATTTCCAGTACCCGGCCACGCAGGGTGATCTCGCCAGTCATGGCAATATCCTTGCGAATAGGAATACCCGATAGCACCGACACAATGGCCAGCGCCATGGCTACCCCGGCCGAGGGGCCGTCCTTGGGCGTGGCCCCTTCGGGCACATGGACGTGAATGTCTGACTTTTTGAACTCATTGGCCTTGATACCAAAGCTGGCGGCGCGTGAATGCACATAGGAGTTCGCCGCCGAGATGCTCTCTTTCATCACGTCGCGCAAATTCCCGGTTACGGTCATACGCCCGCGCCCCGGCATTTTCACCGCTTCGATGGTCAGCAAATCACCGCCGGTTTCGGTCCAGGCAAGGCCCGTGACCACACCGATCTGATCCTGCTTGTCGGTTTCACCAAAGCTGTATTTACGTACCCCGGCATAATCGCCAAGATTTTCCGTGGTAATGCGGATCTTTTCAGCCTTGCCGCTTTCCAGATCGCGCACGCCCTTGCGGGCCAGATTGGCCAGTTCGCGTTCCAGATTACGCACCCCGGCTTCGCGGGTGTAATAGCGGATCAGGTCGCGCAAAGCGGCTTCGTCAATAACAAACTCTTCGGCCTTCAAGGCATGGCTTTCCAGCTGTTTTGGAATGAGGTGACGGGTGGCAATCTCTACCTTTTCATCCTCGGTATAGCCGGGAATGCGGATGATCTCCATACGGTCCATCAGGGGACGCGGCATGTTCAGCGAATTGGCCGTGGTAATGAACATCACATTGGAAAGATCATAGTCCACTTCCAGATAATGGTCGTTGAAATTGGCGTTTTGTTCCGGGTCCAGCACCTCCAGAAGAGCCGCCGCCGGATCACCGCGAAAATCCGCGCCCAGCTTGTCGATCTCATCCAGCAGGAACAGCGGATTATTGGATTTGGCCTTTTTCATGGACTGGATAATGCGCCCCGGCATAGAGCCGATATAGGTGCGCCGATGGCCACGAATTTCGGCCTCGTCCCGCACACCGCCCAGGGATACACGGACAAAATTGCGCCCCGTTGCCCGGGCAATGGATTTACCCAGCGAGGTTTTACCCACCCCGGGAGGGCCAACCAGGCACAGAATAGGGCCACGGATTTTCTTGGTTCGGGCCTGCACGGCCAGATGTTCCAAAATCCGTTCCTTGACCTTTTCCAGTCCATAATGGTCTTCATCCAGAATGGCTTCGGCCTTTTTCAGCTCGATCGTGGCGCGGCGTTTCTTGCCCCACGGAATGGCGGTTATCCAGTCGAGATAATTGCGCACCACGGTCGATTCAGCCGACATCGGGCTCATCTGACGCAGCTTTTTCATCTCTGCTTCGGCCTTTATGCGGGCCTCCTTGGACAGTTTGATCTTTTTGATCTTTTCGGCCAGTTCGTCCAGCTCATCACGTGCTTCATCGCCATCGCCCAACTCGCGCTGAATGGCTTTCATCTGTTCATTCAGATAATATTCGCGCTGGGATTTTTCCATCTGGCGCTTGACCCGACGACGGATTTTTTTCTCCACCTGCAGGACGCTGATTTCGCCTTCCATGGCCGCAAAGGCCAATTCCAGGCGTTCCGATGCGCTGGCGGTTTCCAGTAATTTCTGTTTTTCCGCAATCTTGATCGCCAGATGCGCCGCAATGGTGTCCGCCAGTCGGCTTGGCTCTTTGATATTGCTCAGCGATTCCATCAGGTCCGGAGCAATCTTCTTGTTGAGCTTGGCGTAATTTTCAAAGTTTTCCGCCACCGCCCGCATCAGGGCTCTGGCTTCGGGACTGTCATCTTCATCACCGGACAGCACCACCGCTTCGGCTTCCAGAAACTCATCATTCATGCGGATCTGGTTGACGCTGACGCGCTCGATCCCTTCGACCAACACCTTCAACGTACCATCGGGCAGTTTCAGCAATTGCAACACCTTGGCCACACAGCCAACGTTATAGAGGTCTTCAGCCTGTGGATCATCGGTGGCCGGATCGCGCTGGGTCAGCAGGAGGATGGTTTTCTCTCCGTCCATAACCTGTTCCAGCGCCTTGATCGATTTTTCACGACCCGCAAACAGCGGCACGATCATGTGGGGGAACACCACAATGTCGCGCAATGGCAAAACCGGCAGGGTTTGGGGAAAATCACTCATAAACATACACATCCTTGTATTCTGGTCTGACTATCGGATAACGATTCGCCGTTATTATGACAGCGAAAACATAACGTCACCTGAACAAAATGTGGCGATGCAACGCACATCCTTCAAGGTTTTTCATCGCCCATGCGCAGTGCTCTTGCCAGCACCCCGCCGGTAACGCCATCATAACGACCATACGCCCGCACGCAAAAGGACGCCATCACATGACCTCTCTGCCTTCCCGTTTACGCCCCCTAACCCTGGCCCTGACCGTGGCCCTGAGCATTGCCATTCTGGCACTGGCCGCGCCGGCCCGGGCCACGCCCCCGTGCGAGGCCAAATCCTGTCCCAGCAATTGGGTTGGCATGGATCCCGCCCAGGAAAAGGCGGTGATGCGTTTTGCCAAGGATTACAAGCGATTTATCAATCTGGCTCGCACCGAAATCACCACGGTCGAGCAAACCGTAAAGCTTGCCAAGGCGGCCGGTTTCAAACCCTGGCATCATGGCGCAGCGATGACACCGGGCGCCAGATATTATGACGTTAATCGCGACCGCTCCATGACCCTGTTCATCATCGGCAAGGACAAGCTGGAAACTGGGGCGCGCATTTCTGCCTCGCATATCGACAGTCCGCGACTGGAACTCAAGGGCCGCCCACTTTATGGCAAAGCCGACTTTGCCCTGTTTCAAACCAATTATCATGGCGGCATAAAAAATTATCAATGGACCAATGTTCCCCTGGCCCTGATGGGCCATGTGGACCGCAAGGACGGCAAACGCATCCATATTTCCGTTGGCCTGAAAAACAATGACCCGGTCTTTGTCATTCCCGGCCTTTCGCCCCATGTGGATGTGGACTTGCGCGGCCGCAAAAACCGCGATGTGATCAAGGCCGAAGAACTGGATCCCATTGTCGGCCATCGTGAGCAGGATGCCAAAAAAGGGGTCAAAGCCCTGATTACCGCCTATTTGCGCCAAACCTATGACATCGGTCTGGACGATCTGGTCTCCGCAGAGCTGGCCCTGGTGCCCGCCTTTGCGCCCCGTGATCTGGGCTTTGACCGCACCCTGATTGCCGCCTATGGCCAGGATGACCGTCTGTCGGCCTATGCCTCGGTACGCGCCATTTTGGAGGCCAAAACGCCACAAAAAACAGCTTTTGTCTGGCTTGCTGATAATGAGGAGGTGGGCAATCGCAATAATACCGGTGCCCATTCGACCTATTTTATCGACCTCTTTTCCGATCTGTTGCTGAACGAAATGGGGGATCGTTATCGCGAACCCTATTTGCGCCGCGCCCTTAGGGCCAGCCGCGTGGTATCCACCGATGTGAACCCGGGCATCAACCCCATCTGGCCGTCCGCCTGGGAGGCCGGCAATGCACCGCGCCACAGCCATGGGATCAATCTGAAAATTTATGGCAAAGGCAATAACGCCAATTCCGAATATACCGCCTGGATCCGTGCCATGCTGGATGATGCCGGCATTCCGTGGCAGACCTCTACCTATAAGGTGGGCAAAGGCGGTGGTGGCACACTGGGCGGCGAGCTGTCGCACTATAATATGGACGTGGTGGATTTTGGCGTGCCGGTGCTTTCCATTCATACGCCCTATGCCATCAGCTCGAAATCTGACCTCTACTGGCTCTACAAGGCCAATGCGGCCTTTATCAGCAGATAAAGCAGCATCCTTCGAGGGCGCTTACGCGCCACCTCAAGATGAGGTCCACATTATACCCTCCGCCTCATACAGAGGTGCGAGGCACAACCGAGCCTCAAAGCATGGATAGAATGATACACCACCAGCATCAGTGTGGGATAAGGTTTTTCTATCCACCATGGCTAAGCTGTGGCTCCGGCATAGAGACAATCTCTTTCCTCTCTCGGGTGGAAGAGAAATAAGATGAAGGATCATGGACTTAAAGAAAGCGCTCTATCTTTGCTTCACAGGCCCCTCACCCCGGCCCTCTCCCCCAGGAGAGGGAGAAATCCCCCGCATAACGAATAATAAGGTCAAAAAGGGGCGCCTTTACCCCTTCGCATGTCCGTGCTTACCCCTTAAATGCCCCTAAAAGGGTACAAAACAGACACTGAAATGACCCTCATTTATCCCTCACCGCCCCTAAAGTCGCAGGGATAAAACGAAAAAACCCCCGCCAAGATGGCGAGGGTTATAATCAATAATTTGCAATCAGAAATTATGACGCTTTGGAGCGTGCTTTTTTCTTCTTTTCCGAATAGATCAGCAAGGGCTGGGCCTCGCCTTCCACCACTTCGCCGTTGACCACCACTTCTTCGACGCCGCCATGACCGGGAAGGTCAAACATGGTGTCCAGCAAAATGCCTTCCATGATCGAGCGCAGGCCCCGGGCACCGGTTTTGCGGGCAATGGCCTTGCGGGCCACGGCCTTTAGCGCATCTTCGGAGAAGGTGAGTTTCACGTCCTCCATGTCAAAGAGGCGTTCATACTGTTTGATCAGCGCGTTTTTAGGTTCGGTCAGGATCGTGACCAGGGCTTCTTCGTCCAGGTTTTCCAGGGTCGCAATCACCGGCAAACGGCCGATAAATTCGGGGATAAGCCCAAAGCGCATCAGATCATCCGGCTCGACCCCTTGCAGGATATCGCCCACTTCGCGGGTATCTTCTTCCTGTACATCGGCTCCAAAGCCAATGGAGGACCCCTTGCCGCGCTGGCTGATCACTTTTTCAAGGCCGGCAAACGCCCCGCCAACGATAAAGAGAATGTCGGTGGTGTTGACCTGTAAAAACTCTTGCTGCGGGTGCTTGCGCCCGCCTTGGGGTGGTACCGAGGCAACGGTGCCTTCCATGATTTTCAGCAAGGCCTGTTGCACACCCTCGCCCGAGACATCGCGGGTGATGGAGGGATTGTCTGACTTGCGGCTGATCTTGTCGACCTCGTCAATATAGACAATGCCGCGCTGGGCCTTCTCGACATTATAGTCGGCGGCCTGCAAAAGCTTGAGAATAATGTTTTCGACGTCTTCGCCCACATAACCGGCTTCGGTCAGTGTGGTGGCATCGGCCATGGTAAAGGGCACATCCAGAATACGGGCCAGGGTCTGCGCCAACAGGGTTTTGCCGCAACCGGTAGGACCGATCAGCAAAATGTTGGATTTGGCCAGTTCTACATCAGAGTTCTGGGCCGCATGGTGCAGACGTTTATAATGGTTGTGAACCGCCACCGACAAAACGCGCTTGGCATAGGACTGGCCGATCACATAATCGTTCAGCACATCGCAAATTTCGCGCGGGGTGGGTACACCATCGCTGGATTTATTCAGCGTGCTTTTGGCTTCGTCACGGATAATATCCATGCACAATTCAACGCATTCATCACAAATGAATACTGTTGGACCGGCAATCAGTTTACGAACTTCATGCTGGCTCTTGCCACAAAACGAACAATACAGCGTGTTTTTCGAGTCGCCACTGTCTTCGCCTGATTTGCTCACGCTACGCTCCACCGCTTTGGTTTATACACCCTGCACCTGTCGCAGTGATGAAAACCATTTCATGAATGATAGGCCATGACCTTCAACATTCAAACCCTAAATGCTAGTCTCTGACATAAGGTTCAAGATACACTTAACAAACGTGACATCCTTGCGACACTGACATTGTAATCGTCAAACCGCTAAAATCACGACACCGGCCCCGGGACCCGTGCAGGCCTGCAAAGAATTACTCCTCCGCAGCCCCCTCGCTTTCACGGCGCTCATAAACCTTGTCGATCAGGCCAAAATCCTTGGCCTCATCGGCGGTCATAAAGTGATCGCGATCCAAAGTTTCTTCTATTTTATCATACTCTTGCCCAGTATGCTTAACGTAAATTTCATTGAGGCGGCGTTTGACTTTGACGATATCATCCGCATGGCGAACAATGTCCGAGGCCTGGCCCTGGAACCCGCCCGAGGGCTGGTGCACCATGATCCGGGCATTGGGGGTGGCAAAACGCAATCCCGGCTCGCCACCGGCCAGAAGAAGCGACCCCATCGAGGCAGCCTGGCCCACACAGGCGGTGGATACCGGCGATTTTATGTATTGCATGGTGTCATAAATCGCCAGACCAGAGGTAACGATTCCCCCCGGGGAGTTAATATACATAGAGATTTCCTTCTTGGGATTCTCTGATTCCAGGAACAATAACTGGGCCGTGATCAGGCTGGCCATGCCATCTTCAACCTGGCCGGTCAGGAAAATGATCCGCTCTTTCAGAAGGCGGGAAAAAATATCATAGGAGCGCTCTCCCCGGCTGGTTTGCTCAACCACCATGGGCACCAAATTCATCATGACGTCTTGCGGGTCTTTCATTTTTTCTTCCTTACGCGGCGGTGCGGACGCACCTGATTCGAACTATTTTCTGTGCATACTTACCAATACAGTATTAACGACATCCAAGCGTGCAAGAAATTGACGCACATAAAGACATCTTTGTGCAGCGCCCTGCCATCGCCCTGTTCCATTAGGGTTCGCTAATGTTAAGCTGTCCGTCCACTGGAGAAATGCCCATGATCCCGATTTCTGCCCCTTTGACCAAAATCACCCTGTTGGGCGCTTGCCTAATGCTGTTTTCTGCCTGTGACGAAGCACGCGAACATGAAGAACGCGAAGAACATGCGCAAACATCCGAACACAGCATCAATCCGGATCAGCGCAAGATACTGCATATGGATGTCAAACAACGCCATCATGTGCTGACCGAAATGCGTCAATTGCTGGCTTCCACCCAGGGGGTTCTGGAGGGCATTGCCGAAAATGATATGGAAAAAATTGCCGAAGCTGCGGCCCTTTCTGCCCCCAAGGCACCAAAAACCGTTGATTTTCGTATGAAAGACGTGTTGCCGCCGGACTTTCGGCAAATGGGCAAAGCGGCCCATGTCGCCTTTGGCGACATGGCGCAAAAAGCACAAAACGGGGCCAGCAAGGAAGAGATCACCATGGATCTGGCCAATACCCTCAACACCTGTGTCGCCTGCCATTCCACCTTTCAGGTTTCGGTCGACGATTAAGGGAGGGGCGTCTGTGTCAATAATGACACCATCCTGAACCCAGCCAGCTGAGCCAATATTTTTCCATGACATCGACCCCGACAAACAGTAAAGGGCCGATATGAACCGTAATGAAGCATATCAGCAAAACGGCCTACCCGGCTGGCGCCTGTCGGCGGCGGCGGCCATTTCGTGTGTCAGCATTGCCGGCATGTCATTTGGGCTGAGCCTGCCTTTGCTGGCATTCAACCTGGAATTCATGACCGGCTCGGGCACCGTTATTGCGCTTAATGCTCTGATGGCAGCCCTCTCAACCGTGGTGGCGGCCCCCTTTGCTCCGGCATTGCTGGCGCGCCTTCCCACACGCCCCTTTATGATTGCCAGCCTGCTCTATACGGCATTCAGTTTTGTGGCTTACAAGCTGTGGCCCTATGTGCCGTTCTGGATGTTTTTGCGTTTCACATCGGGCCTGGTGATTGCCATTTTGTTTGTTGCCAGCGAAACTTGGATCATACAGCTGGCCCCGACAAAAATCAGAGGACGGGTGTTGGGCATATATTCCATAGCCCTGGCCGCAGGGTTTGGCATGGGCGGCTTTATCGTTGCGCTATTGGGCGTCCGGGGCTGGGCCCCATTTATGGCGGGCGCCACCATTTGCGCCATCGCTGCCCTGCCCCTTTTACTGCCCGGCCCGGGCCTGCACATCCCGGAAAAGGCGCGTTCCGGCCTTCGCGATATTATCAACATTGCCTTCAAGGCGCCGCGCCTGATGGTAGCGGCCCTGGCGTTTGGTGCCATTGAAACCTCGGCCATGCATTTTTCGCCGATCTGGGCGTTTCGCATAGGCTATGCAGAAACCCAGGCACAGCTTTTGGTGGCTGCCGGGGCCGTAGGGGTTATCTTGTTGCAATTGCCATTGGGTTGGCTGGGCGACCTGTTTGATCGCTATCGATTGATGCTGATCTGTGCCTTTGCCGGCGTTCTTGGCCCGGCCCTGATGTATCTGGCCGGCCTGAATCACTCGCCCATGATCTATCTGGTCTTCTTCTTTTATGTAGGCCTAGTAGAGGCTATTTATATACTGGCACTGGCCATTGTAGGTCAGCGATTCCCGAAGTCTGAAATGACCACCGCCAGTGCGGCCCTGGTCACCATGTATGGGCTGGGGTCGTTGAGCAGTCCTGTGCTGGTGGGGCCGTTAATGGATATCATCAACCCCAGTGGGGCGTTGCTCGGCCTGTTGATTGTGGGATTCATCTATCCCGTTACTGCACTTTTGCGCCGGCGTGGTTGACAGCGCGCACGCGGTCAGTATGTTGCGCGCCTTGCGCCGGGGAACTCCCGGAAAATAAAGGAATCACGGTGATGGCCAAAGCGGCAACCATAAAAATTCGTCTGAACTCAACGGCTGATACAGGTTTCTTCTATGTCACCAAGAAGAACTCCCGCACCCAGACTGAAAAGCTGGTATTGCGTAAATATGATCCCGTTATCCGCAAGCACGTAGAATTCAAAGAAGGCAAGATCAAATAGGTCTTTTCAGAACCCTATGATCGCCCCGCCTTACCCGGCCGCCGATTGCGCCGGGCTGAATTTTATGAATTGCACGCAATTTCGACCGGCATTTTTGGCCTTGTATAGCGCCTGATCAGTACGGATCAGCGCACTTTCGTGCGTGTCCCCATGTACCAGTTCGGTCACCCCGGCACTCAAGGTAATGGGAAGACTGCCCAGCCCATTGCCCAAATCAAAGGGTTTGGCCTCTATGGACACCCGCAGGCGCTCGGCGGCTTGCAAAGCGGCATCTATATCAGCCCCCGGCATCACCACCACAAATTCCTCGCCGCCATAACGGCAGGTCACATCAATGGCGCGCATATTGGCCTTCAAACGGCGGGCAATCTCCTGCAACACTTTGTCGCCGGCATCATGGCCCCATTGGTCATTGACCCGTTTGAAATAATCCACATCGGCAATCATGACCGAGGCCGGCTCTACCCCATGTTCCAGCCGGGCCAGTGCATCTTCGAGGCGCGCCTGCATAAAGCGGCGGTTGTGCAGACCCGTCAGCTGGTCCGTGACGGACATTTCAAAGCTGGAATCCAGTGACTGGCGCAAGGTATCGGCATAGCGCTTGCACCGTAATTGCGTTTTGACCCGCGCACCAAATTCATTGGCATCCACCGGGCGCAACAACACATCATTGACCCCGATATCCAGCGCCCGCACGATCTGTTCACGATTATCCGGATTGACCAGCGCCAATATGGGCATGGCCCGACCGCGATCGCGAGAGCGAATGCGCGCACACAGGCGCAAGCCATCAAAGCCCCGCGCCGCCAGATTGATCACCAGAAGATCATAATCTTTCTCGGCCAGCATCTCCGCCGCTTCGCGAGGGTCTGTGCTCAAGGTTAAATTATGCTGATCGTGAAGCTTGCGGGCCAGACGTTCGGCGCGTTGCTGGTCATCTTCAAGTATCAGAATATTGGCCGGTGTGTTGGTGTCGCCAAAACAGGACATGCTGTCACTGATGGCGCCCATGGCGCGGCCACTGGCTTCGCGCTGGCGCAATTCATCCATGACCAGCTTCAAACGCAGCAATGATCGCACCCGCGCAAACAGGGCCACATCATCAATCGGTTTGGACAGAAAATCATCCGCGCCCACCTCCAGGCCGCGCACACGGTCTTCCTGATCATCCAGGGCGGTAACCATCACCACCGGAATGTGGCGCGTCAGCGGATCATTTTTCAGATGCGTACACACTTCATAGCCGTCCATTTGCGGCATCATCACATCCAACAGGATCAGGTCGGGTACGGCATGACGGGCAATTTCAATGGCATCGGGGCCGTTATCGGCGGTGAGTACATCATAATACTCAGCCTCCAGCTTGGCTTTGAGCAGCCGAACATTGGGGGCAACATCGTCAACAACCAGAATGCGTCCACTCATCGTACACCCCTATCCCAGGTGCTTGCGAATGGTTTCCAAAAATGTGCTGACGGTAATGGGTTTGGAAATATAGGCCTCGCAGCCGCCTTCGCGGATACGCTCTTCGTCGCCCATCATCGCAAAGGCGGTGACGGCAATGACTGGAATTGAGGCCAGTTCATCATCGGCCTTCAGCCATTTGGTGACTTCCAGCCCCGAAACCTCTGGCAATTGAATGTCCATCAGAATCAGGTCCGGATGATGTTCACGAGCAATATCCAGCGCCTTCAACCCTTCCTGGGTCTGCAGCGTTTCATAACCGTGCGCCTCTAACAGATCATGAAACAGTTTCATGTTCAGTTCGTTGTCTTCGACGATTAGAATTTTTTTCGGCATAGCTTTCAGCATGGCGCGTGCGCCTATCACCTGTTCAACCAACACAATTTTTATTCTTGAAACCTGTTAAACCACAATAACCTTAAACAACTCTTGATTTTCCTTGACCTTTTCAAAGAAACAGAAGAAGGTGAACGTATCATGAACATTTTTCTGTCGGCAAACAAGGTCCCATCGGGGAATATTTATGCCTGAGATATGGTGCCGTTCCTGCTTTCGGCCTGCCGGCCACACCGCACGGTGCACGCATTGCGGTGGCGCACATTTGCTGGAAGCCCCTGCCGAGGCTTCGCTTTCGATCGCTCATGTGGATTGCGATGCGTTTTATGCCTCCATAGAAAAGCGTGATAATCCGGATCTGGCCACGGTGCCCTTGATCATTGGCGGCGGCGGACAGCGCGGCGTGGTGGCCACGGCATGTTATCTGGCCCGCGCCTTTGGCGTACATTCGGCCATGCCCATGTATAAGGCCAGAAAGCTGTGCCCCCACGCCCACATCATGCCGCCCAGCATGGGCAAGTATGCCCGCGAGGGTGAACATCTGCGTGCCATGATGCGCGACCTGACGCCTCTGGTAGAGCCATTATCCATAGACGAAGCCTTTCTGGATCTTAGCGGCACAGAGCGCGTGCATGGTGGGCCGCCCGTGCAAACCCTGATCCGGTTTCAGGCCAATGTGACGCACGAAATGGGCATTTCGGTTTCCATTGGCTTGTCGTGCAACAAGTTTCTGGCCAAGACCGCCTCGGATCTGGACAAACCTTCGGGTTTTTCCATCCTGACCGCCAAAGAGGCAATGGGGTTTCTGGCAGACAAACCGGTACAGTTTATTTACGGGGTTGGGCCGTCCTTTGCCCGCAAGCTTGCCAGTGATGGCCTTGGCAAGATCAAACATATTCAAAACACCCCCATAGAAACCATGGCCCAGCGTTATGGCGAACAAGGCTTTCGTCTCGCCCATCTGGCGCGGGGGCTGGATAACCGCAAGGTGACCCCCACCTCCATACGCAAGTCCATTTCATCGGAAACCACGTTTGCCACAGACATTGGCGCGCTGGACGAATTGGAAAGCCAGCTTTGGCGGCAATGCGAGCGGGCATCGCGGCTGGCCAAGGCTAAAAACCTGGCCGGTGGCACGGCGGTGTTAAAACTGAAAGACAAATACCATCAGGGCCTGACCCGGCAAAAGCCGCTGGACCCACCAACCAACCTTGCCGATGCGTTGTTTCGGGCCTTGCAACCCTGTTTGCAAAAAGAAGTGGGCGAGCGCCGCTTTCGCCTGATCGGGGCGGGCTTTGGCTCGCTTTGTCCGGCCCAGGAGGGGGATCGCTGGCACGATCTGTTGGATGCCGAGGCCCCTCGCCGGGCCAGGGCCGAACGGGCGGTGGACCAGGCCCGGGCAAAATTTGGTGATGAGGCAATTCAAAAAGGGCGAGCCTTGAAACGCCCCAGGTCAGACTGATTTATTCCTTGTCCAGTGCCCGTTGCAACAAACCTTCACTCGATTCGCGGGCGCGCAGCTCGACCACCCTGGTTTCCAGCTCCAACTGAAACGGCCGGTCCTCATTGCCGCTTTCAAAAGCTGTGCAATCAATCACACTTTCAATGCGGGTCGCTGCAATTTGCGAGGCCGCCTTGGTGGTGCCGGGCATGACAATTGCAAAGGCACCGGTACCCAGACGAGAGGCCATATCTTCGGCACGGACCAAATGGCGCAACATGCCGCCCAATTGCCGTTGGGCGGATTCGCGATAAACCTTTTCTATATCCGGTGGCGCCGCCGCCCGGATCACCGCCAGTGCCAGTGGGCGATTGATTTCGCGGGCCCGGCGCGTCATGCGCCCAAGATGACGGGCAAAGAATGATGGATTGAACAAGCCCGTATCCTTGTCCACCACCGCCGCGGTACGCACCCCTTCGAACAGGGCCTTGGTCTGTTCATGGCGCTGGCGCTCGCGGGCCAGCCCCAATATGCGCTGACGCGAATCGGCTTCATCTACCAAAGCATCCAGCAAATCGCTGGCTCCGCGGGCGAAGGCCTCGTCCACATCCGTAAAGGTATTTGAATTGACCAGCAAAATAGCCGGCACATGAAACAGCCGTGTATTGCGGCGCATGGCCGCCACAATGGTAAAGGCCGGCTCGTTCTCGCCAAGGGCGTTCAGTACGATCGCGTCAAAGCTGCGATCATGCAGATAATCAAAGGCAGTAAAAGACGTCATGGCCGCGGTGACCTCTGCCCCGGCCTGTTCCAGCGCATTTTTCAGCGCAATAAATTGTGGGGCGGCGGCCCCGACAAACAGAATCGAAAGCGGCCCAGCGGTGGGGGCTGGTGCCTCTGAATCGACACTGCCCTGCCCCAGGGCAGCTATGGTCTTGCGCCGCTGCACCGCCTCTTCTTCCATCAGTGCTACCCGCAAGGCGGCCTGAAGGCGCGCCTCCAGCTGTGCCGGGTGGACAGGGGGACGCAGAACGCTGGCGAACAGATCTTCGCCGGGGGTGTTTTCATCTATATCGGCCACCACCAATATGGGCAAAGGCCGCTCGCCGGCAATGGCTTTGAGGTGTTTGGCCAGGGCGACCGTCTCTTCGAATGAGCGGTCCTGTGCATCAATTACAACGCCTTCCACGGTAAAGTCCGCCGCTGCGATTCCGGCTTCTTCATTGGTGCGCGCCTGTACCGTACTCAACCCGGCGCGGTTCAACCGCCCCGCGGCCTCAAAAGCAACTCCGTCCCCGTGAGTTACGATCAGAATTCTTGCCGTAAAATCCATTAGCTGCTTTACAATTCCCCCTGATTCGTAGAACGACCATACCGGCATAAACGCGCATGGATAAAGGGACAAGGCATGGAAAAACACACAAATGGTGCCGGTCCTTTGCACGGCTTGAAGATTCTGGAGTTTGCGGGCCTGGGACCGGTGCCGTTTTGTGCCATGTTATTAAACGATCTGGGGGCAGACATTGTCCGCATTGATCGGCCCGGCACCCCCTATGGCGGCCCAGCGGATATCACGTCGCGAGGGCGGCGTTCGATCTCTCTGGACCTTAAATCAGAAACCGATCAACAGATCGCCAGAGCCCTGAGCGCCAAAGCCGATGCCCTGTTGGAGGGTTTTCGCCCGGGCATTATGGAAAAACTGAACCTGGGTCCGGGTGTGTTGTTAAAAGATAATCCGGCGCTGGTCTATGGGCGCATGACCGGCTGGGGTCAGGATGGACCTTTGGCGAAGGCCGCAGGCCATGATCTGAACTATATTGCCATCACCGGCGCCCTGGCGGCCATGGGCACGGCAGATCGCCCCCCGGCTCCACCACTTAATCTGGTGGGTGATTATGGTGGTGGCTCGCTGTATCTGGCCTTTGGGGTCATGGCGGCACTGCACCATGCGCAAAAAACCGGCGAGGGACAGGTGGTCGATTGCGCCATCGTGGACGGGGTGATGAGCCTGATGGCCCCCATTCACTGGTTGCGCCAAAACGGCATGTGGGATGAGAAGCGGCGCCAGGCCAACCTTCTGGATGGCGGTGCATTCTTTTATGGCACCTATGCCTGCGCGGATGGAAAGTTCTTTACCATTGGCGCGATCGAGCCACAGTTTTATGCCCTGTTGCGCGACAAACTGGGCCTGGATGGCGAGGAATGGGACAATCCCTATGATCAGGCGCGCTGGCCTGATTTGCGTGAAAAACTGGCAGCCATTTTTGCCAAGCAACCCCGCGCGCACTGGCAGGCCTTGCTGGAAGGCACCGATGTCTGCGCCAGCAGCGTGATGGACATGGTCGAGGCGGCCGAGCACCCTCACAACAAGGCCCGGCAGAATTTGATTGACGTAGATGGCATTTTACAGCCCGCCCCCGCGCCGCGGTTCTCCAAAACCCCGGGCGCCATAGCCGGACCGCCACCGGAACCCGGCAGTGATCGCGATGCAATTTTAAAGGACTGGGACGTAAACGCCTAGCTGCGTACCGCCTGTACCACCCCGGCCGAGCACAGGAACATACCGCGCCAGCTCTGATCATATTCCATCGCCATGGCCGCTTCGCGAAATGCCGGGCCAATGGCCTTTTCCAGCATGGGTGGGGCCGGGTGGAAATGGTACCAGTGAATTTTCATGTCAGAAAATCCCAGTTTTTCAAACTGTTCCAGCAATTCAAAGGGGTTATGGTAATTGGCTTGGATCAGATCATAGCCGGGCCCGTCCCCATCAATATTTTTGGTTCGCAAAGGCGGCATATCCGTGGCCAGCCGTGCGTCCAGCTCTTTGGCCGTGGCATCACGCAAGGCATCGGGAACGTCTTTTAGCAATTCATCCAGAAAAAATTCCTTGGTGAAACGGTTCAATGTAAACATGGAAAAAAGCGAATTGCGAAACTCGATAAACGCTGTGCCCCCCGGCCGGATGATCGAACGCATATTGCGCAGGGCCGTTTCATCATCGGCTACATGGGGCAATACGCCCGAGGCCATCATGGCATCGAACAGACCGTCTTCCAGCTGATTGGCAAAGCTCGCTGGCTCGTCAATATTGCCCATCTGGATCACATCGGGGTCCAGGCCGCGGCGACTAAAATTGGCCTTGGCGGCCGCCACCATATTCTGGGCAATATCACTGCCAGCAACCCGCAACCCCATTTCCGCCATGTGGGCCAGGGGTGTCCCCTCGCCCATACCGGCTTCGTATATGGATTTTGCGCCCAGTTTGGCCACTTCCTTTTTCAGAATCTGCAGGCGGAAATAATTGGCCGGATAATGCGGCAGGGTTTTGTGTGCCTCGTCATCATAATTAAGGTGATAATCCTCGACCACCGCATTGTAATGGTCCGCCACCGCCACGGTTTTTTGATCACTCATCCCACTTCCTCCAACAATCCATGCGCTGCCAGCTCCCGGATAAAGGGTTCCAGCTCCCAGGCCGGGGTGCGCAACAATTCTGCCAGCGCCAAAAGATCATGATTCCCGTCTGCATACGACAAAATGTGCATGCGCAATCGCGTCGCCGTTTCCGGCGTGCGTGTGCCCAATGTGGAATAGAGCCCACGGCGGCCCATTTGTGGCTCGCACAATATTGTTGCGCGCCACACCTTGTTGGCCTCAATGCATTCCAGCGCCCGGCGCACCGCCAGATAACCACCGGCCAGCCCTTTGGGCGTAACAAAGTTCAGATCATCCAGCGAGGTATGATATTCCGGGTATTCATGAAACTTTGAACGCATAATGCTGGCGATGGGCAAATCCACGCCGGGGGCGCAATACTGGCGCTCGTCGCTACCACGGCTGAGCCAGTCATAGCGAATGAAGTCCGGCGCCATATGCGAGAGCACATGCACGGCCGCCCGGTCTGACAGGCTGTCGTCGGCGCGGCTGGGCAGATAGGAAAACGCACGCTCGTCACCAATACAGGTCAGGTTGAAACCTGCATGCACATAGGCCTTTAAATGCACCAGATGGCTGGAAAGATAACAGATCGACCCAATCGTTTCAGGGATAAATACAAACCGATAGCTGTACCGGCGCGGCGCACTGGCCACCCATTTGGCCAGCCAGGTGGCCACCATGGGGCCGGAAAGTTCATTATTGGCCATGGACGGATGACACACATAGGTGGACAGAAAGACCTCTTCCCTGGTTTCGCCGGGGATCAGCAGGTCCGCATAGGTCAAATGCCCCGCCGGGTTCAGATCCGCATCAATTTTCACCCGATACGTACCAGGTTTCAGCGTTTGTCGCTGTGTATCCGTCAGGCAAAACCCCCAACGTTCCTGGTAATAAGAGGTGATATAGGGAATGGCATTTGGGGCCTCGGGCAATGAATGCAAATGGGTTTGTAATTCATCCAGGTCCATCTGCGCATCCACCGGCGTGGAATAACCGACCAAGTGCAGATTATGCTCTTTAAAATCTATGATGCGCTGGCCATCGGGGTCTTCCACCCAGGCCTCACGCACATTCCATTCCGGCGGTATTTCCCAATCAAAACACTTTGTTCCACTTGAAACTTCATGTAAATCAAGGTCTGGTAAATGCTCTTTGAGAATGGCCAGGGTCTGGCGCACGCCATTGCCGGTAAGGCTGCGGCACAGGGGAAAAAGCCGCGTTGCCAACGCGTGCATGTCTTGGCCAGCCTGCATGGTCTGTGCATCGATCATAGATGCACCCTGCCCTGATTCTGTGCCGAGCAGAATGGCTTGCCGGTTTGCCAAGGGCTGTTCCTGTGGCAAACTGACCTAAACACAGATCAGGATCCCTAAACATGCGCCTTTCCTCATTCCTCACCCTTTTCGCTTTGCCGGTTTTGCTCCTGGCCTGTGGCCCAAAATCAGCGCCACTCACCCCCTTCCCCCTGGTCGAGGCCAGTATCGACGGTCTGCACAAGGCGCTGGAAAGGCGAGAGACCACCTGCAAAGCGGTGATAAAGGGCGAACTGGCCCGCATTGCGGCCTATGACAAGCCGCGCGAGATGAATGCCATCATCATGATCAACGACAATGCGCTGAACCGGGCTGAGGCTATGGACGTTGCGCGGCTGACCGGCAAACCCCTTGGCCCGCTTTATTGCGTGCCCGTGGTGGTTAAAGATAATTTCGACACTTACGACTTTCCCACCACCGGCGGCTCTGTCGCACTAAAGGACAGTCAGCCCCCCGACGATGCCTTTATGGTACGCAAACTGCGCGAGGCCGATGCCATCATCATTGCCAAAACCAATATGGCCGAATGGGCGTTCAGCCCGCGCGAAACCATCTCCTCCTCTTTTGGCACCACAGCCAATGCCTATGCGTTGGGTCGGGTGCCTGCGGGCTCCTCCGGGGGCACGGCCTCGGCCGTGGCGGCCAGCTTTGCCATAGCGGGACTGGGATCAGACACCGGCAATTCCATTCGCGGCCCCTCCTCGCATCTGGCGCTGGTGGGCATTCGCTCGACCATCGGTCTGACCAGCCGCGACGGGGTGATCCCGCTGATTGCGGATCGTGACATTGCCGGCCCCATGGCGCGCAGCGTGCGCGACGCGGCCATCATGTTTAACGTGGTCGCGGGCTATGACCCCGCCGACCCGATTACCGCCCTAGGCAAAGACAAAAAGGCCGATGATTACACCAGGTTTCTGGACAAAGGTGGATTGAAAGGTGCACGCCTTGGGGTTTTGCGCGAATTTGTGAACACCAAGGATGCGGACCCACAGGTGATCGCCATATTTGAACAGGCCTTGCGCGATCTGGCCACCGCCGGGGCGGTAATCATTGATCCGCTATCCGTTAAAGACATGCAAAGCCATATCGATACGGAAAATAGCTGCCCCAGCTTTCGCTATGACATGGCCAATTATCTGAAAACGCTGGGCGACAAGGCCCCGTTCAAGGACGTGAACTGGGTGTTGGAAAAGGGTCTTTATGGCCCCGATGCCAAAGGTGGGCTGGAATATTTCGCCCCCTTCCCCCTCGACCGCGCGCCAGAGGATTGGGACGAGCCGTGTGTGCGCTATCTGGATAATCCCCAACGCGCCAGCTATCGCCAGGACGTTCTGGACGCCATGGACGAGCACCATCTGGACGCCCTGATTTACCCCAGCTGGAGCAATCCCCCCGCGCATCTGGACAAGGGCCGCGAGGAATATAAGGGCGATAATTCCCAAAGCCTCGCCCCCAGCACCGGCATGCCCGCCATTACGGTGCCCATGGGCTATTCTTATGGAAAATTACCCGCCGGTCTGCAAATGGTGGCGCGCCCCTACGCCGAGGGGGAATTGTTCAAGCTAGCCTATGCCTATGAACAGGCCACCCACCATCGCCGCCCGCCAGACGGGTTTGGGGAATTGAAGCCATAACGCCCTGCGCTTGTGTCTTTATGGGTGAGCCATACTTCGTCGTCCTCAGGATGAGGGTGCTTAGTCATTTATGTCATTACCCGGTTTATCCGGGTAATCCAGTTCTGCATTAATCCCGCTCTGGATTGCCGGAACATGCCCGGCAATGACAAGTAAAGTATGTTGGCCACCTCATCCTGAGCTTCCTCATCCTGAGGAGGCCGAAGGGCCGTCTCGAAGGGCGAAGGATAACGCCGTCCCCCGCTTTATCTCCAACCGATTACCAATTGACTCCCACCTCTTTTCATTTTAATGACCAATCGTTCACTGAACGACTGTTTAGTTATTTTGACATGACTTGCCTGTGCAACACCGATACGGGTGTGGGCACGGCCTAGGTCAAAAAAGGGGAAAACGCCATGAACCTTGCCGAAGACACCCTTACCAAGGAAGCGCCCCCCCGCCAGACCCTGCCACAAATCCGTAAAGAGGAAACCCGCGCCCGCCTGCTGGAAGCAGCGCAAAAAGTCTTTGCACTTTATGGGTTTGATGCGGCCAGCGTGTCGTTGATCGCTGCTGAGGCGGGCATTTCCAAAGGCGCGCTGTATGTGCATTTTGACAGCAAGGAAGCCTTGTTTCGCGAAATTTTACTAAGCTATGTGCAACGCCGCTCGGCGGCGACGGCAGCGCGCCTTGGCCCGGGCGTGCCTTTGCGCGAAGCCATTGTGCAAATCATCGAAGGGGCCTGGACCATCCATCAAGATGGCACGTCATGCACCTTGCTTTCGACAGAGTTTTTCGCGCTCGCCGGGCGCAGCGACTGGGGCCGCGATGCCATGGCCTCGATCTTTGACCATTGTTCGCTGGCCCTTATTCGCTTTTTGGATGGGGCCAAAGAACGCGGCGAGGTTCGTGCCGATATAGACAGCGCCACCACCGCCCGCCTGATGCTGGCGCTGCATGATGGTCTGGTGCTGCAATGGCAGACCCAGCCGGATGATATTGACCCCAAGGCCTATATCGCCCCCATGAGCGAAATGATTATTGCCTATATCAGCGTGAGGAATACCGCCCCATGAGTACCCCTTATCCCAACGCCCATTTCATCACGGATGTAGATTGGCTGCACGACCATCTGGGCACAAAAAACCTGCGTATTATTGATGCGCGCTTTGATGTGCGTGTGAATGCGGATGGCAGCTTTGCCGAAGTGCCGGGCCGTGAAGGCTATGAAACCGGCCATATTCCCGGCGCGCAATTTGTGGATCTGCACGGCGATCTGGCCGATCCGGACAACCCCGCCCACATTATTGGCCCCGATGCCTTTGCCGCCCTGATGGGGCATCTTGGCATTAGCCCGCAAACCACCGTGGTGATTTATGATGATCGCGGCGGCGTTTGGGCGGCGCGGTTATGGTGGGCCTTGCGCTATTACGGCCATGAGGATGTCAAAATGCTCGATGGGGGTCTCCGCGCCTGGCAGGCGGCGGATTACCCCTTGGAAACGGCCATCCAGATTTTTCCAAAGGCCGCCTTCCCTGCCGCACCGCGCCCCGATTTGCGCGTGGAAAAAGCCCAAGTTCTGGACGCCATTAATGATCGGTCCATGTGTATTATCGATGCCCTGCCTGCGCCGTTTTACCGGGGGCTGGCGGCGCTCTATCCCGGACATCGCAAAGGACATATTCCAGGGGCGGTCAATGTACCGGCCGAAGACAATCTGGACCCCCAGACCCTGTGCCTGAAATCCATGGAAGACTTGCAAACCCTGTGGAGCAATGCGGCGATTTCGCCGGAACAGAACGTCATTACCTATTGCGGCGGCGGCATTTATGCCTCGTTCGCGCTTTTTGTACTGGCCCTGATGGGCCATGAAAAAACCGCCCTTTATGACGCCTCATGGATGGAATGGGGGCGCGACAGCACTTTGCCGGTAGAGACCGGCCGTCCAAAAAGTCAATTTTAAACCGTCAGAAACATAAAAGGAAAATCCAATGGCACGCGTAGAACTGATCGACCCTGATAAGGCCGAAGGCCGCACCAAAGAAGTCTTCGAGCGGGTAAAAAGCTATTACCACATGGTTCCCGGCCTGCAAAAAGGCCTGGCCTATTTGCCCGAAACCACCAATGCACTTTGGGATCTGAGCCTGATGACTGCCGGGGAAGGCAATATTCGGGAGGAATTAAAGCGGGTGTTTTTTGCCGTCACCGCCCACGAAGTCGAGTGCGAATATTGCACGGCGGCACACATGATTGCCCTTTTAGGCAAGGAGTGGAGCCAGGAGGAATGTATCGAGGTGATCTCCGGCAAGCCTTCCCCGCGCCTGACCGACAAGGAAAACACCGCCGTTGATTTTGCCCGCTCGGTGGCGCGCCGCCCCGCCGGGGTGACGGACGCCATGACCGATAAAATGCGTGAGGCCGGATGGAGCGATGCCGAAATTGTTGAAGTTGTCGCCTCAGTCGCGCTGATGCGCTATACCAGCACGGTTGCCAGCGCCCTTGATGTGCCTCTGGAACCCTCCATGGAAGGCGTTGGGGTCAGTTGTGGCGTACCGCTGAACAAGCTGGATTGATGGCCCCTTTTCTTCGGCAAGTTCGGTGATGAAGTGACGCAGGGTTCCCGGGCGAAGACCCGGGATCCAAACAACGTTTCAGTCTATTGTGGACCCCGGCTCAAGGCCGGGGGCCCTGATGGGGCACAAACACCGCCCGTCAACACTCGACAATATTGACCGCGAGGCCCCCTTGCGAGGTTTCCTTGTATTTGGTGCTCATATCGCGACCGGTCTCTTTCATGGTCTTGATGACCTCATCCAGACTAATGGCATGTTTTCCATCGCCAAGCAGGGCCAGCCGCGCCGCCTGAATGGCCATATTCGCTCCAAAGGCATTGCGTTCGATACAGGGAATCTGCACTAGCCCGCCCACGGGATCGCACGTCATGCCCAGATTGTGTTCCATGCCAATTTCGGCGGCATTTTCCACTTGCGCATTGGTACCACCCAAAACCGCGGCCAGCGCCCCGGCGGCCATGGAACACGCCACGCCAACCTCGCCCTGACAGCCAACTTCGGCCCCGGAAATGGAGGCATTGCGTTTATATAGTCCGCCAATGGCCGCCGCGGTTAGCAGGAAATTGCGCACGCCATCGGCATCGGCCCCCGGCACAAAGTGCAGATAATAATTGATCACCGCGGGCAACACTCCGGCGGCCCCATTGGTGGGCGCGGTGACCACGCGACCACCGGAGGCATTTTCCTCGTTCACCGCCATGGCCCACAGATTGACCCAGTCGGATCGCTCGCATGATTGTTTGGGTTCGGGGTTTTGCACCCGTAATTTCAAATAAAGCCCCGGCGCGCGGCGGCGCACTTTTAACGCCCCCGGCAACATACCTTCGCGGGTCAGGCCATGCTGCATCGAGGCCTGCATATGCCCCCAGATCTCATCCAGACCGGCCAGTACCGCGTCCCGTGATTGCCGTGTACATTCATTGGCCAGCATGACCTGTGCAATGCTCAACCCCGCCTCGTCGGCGCTGGTCAGCAATTCATTCGCATTGGTAAAGGGGTGTTTTGGCGTGGTTCTTGGCTCATCACGCGCATTGCGCCCGGCCTCGTCCTCATCCACCACAAAACCGCCACCCACCGAATAATAAATCCGGCTGGCGATCAGATCACCCTCCCCATCAAAGGCGTTAAAACGCATGGCGTTCGTATGAAAAGGCAGGCTCACCTGCCCTTCAAAACGGATATCCTGTCCAGGATCAAAATCTATCGCTTTGGCACCGCCCAGTTTCAGGCTTTTGGTATCTTCAATGGCCAGAACCGCCGCCTCGGCATCAACCGGCGTCAGGGTTTCAGGGGTAAGGCCAGACAAGCCCAGCATAATCGCCCGGTCCGTATGGTGCCCCGCCCCGGTCAGGGCCAGCGAGCCATAGAGCCGCACGTCCAGCTTCTTCACATCCTGCCCGCGCCCCTGTGCTGCCAAAAAGCCGACAAAGCGCAACGCCGCCTTCATCGGCCCGGTGGTGTGCGAGCTGGACGGCCCAAGGCCAACCTTGAACAGATCAAAGGATGAGAGCATTAAGTTTGCCTGCGTTTCGTTTCCGAGGCTGGCTTAATCTAAAACGCCCTTATTTGCCAACCCGAAATCGGCTGCCGGTTTTTTCCAGCGTGCGGCCGATGACATAACCGCCAAGGCCCATGGTCAGCAGGTTCCACATGCCATCGGGGATATCCAGCACCACCGCCACGCCGCCAAAGGCCTGTACATAAGGCGCAATCAGGTAATTATTGGCGATGATGGCGGTAAAGGTCAGCATGGTGGCGGGCCGCCAATTGCGCTGCATCCAGCTTTCGCCCTTCGCCTCGGCCACCAGCACATCCCGCGCCGCTTGGGTGAGGGCGCTTTCCTGCTCGATCAGCTTGGCGCGGATTTGCTGCTTTAACGTGCGGCGCAAATCCGCATCAGGCACGGCCTTGTCAATTATCCCGGCGACAGGACCGATAATGGTGTTCAGAAGACCCATTATTTTACCCCCTCATTCTGTGCGGCCTCATCCTGAGGTGCGACGGAAGGGAGCCTCGAAGGATGAAGAATGGGATAGTCGCCCCAAGGCAATTGAAAATGCGGGCCATCCTTGAAACTGTGCCAGTCCCCGCCCCATTCCACTGGCACAGAGATTTCCGCCGATGCCAATTGCATGGCCTGATTGATCTTTTCATATAATGGCCAGTCCCAGCGAAGGCTGCCGCCAACCCATGCGCCCAGATCCACCGCATGGCCGCTCAGATGGCGCGAGTTCAGCGTGCGCGCCGCGCCGCTCTCATACAGCAGGGTTTGCCGCTCAAGACTGCGTCGCCCCTCCAGCACGGCAAAATCAACACTGCTAAGCTGCAAGGCGCGGCGCACCATGCGGGCAAGGTCCGGATGAATCCCACCCAGGCGTTCCTGCGATTGCGCCGAAAATAAAAATCCATTTTGCGGATTGGATTGAATTGCTGTCATGGCGGCAAAACCCCTCTAAAAAAGGTATTTTATGCCACAACCTAAGGTGTAGGATAACATTCCTACAGTCCTCGATCTTGACGCCGCCGCCCCGCTGGTTTCCCTATGCCTTTATGACCGAGCAAGCACAAAACCCGGGCGCCGGATTTCCCATGGCGTCCCAGACTGACTGGCGCGATCTGGCCGACAAAGCCCTGCGTGGCGCAGACTTTGATGACACCTTGGTGCGCCGCACGGCCAGCGGCATTGCCCGCGGCCCCTTGCGCACCGCCGCGGATGATCCGCAAAATGCCGGCACTCCGGGGGCGTTTCCCTTTGTCCGCGGGATAAACGCCAGGATTGATCCGCACCGCCCCTGGCACATCACCCAAAGTTTTTCCATGGCCGACCCGGCCACGGCCAATGCGGCCATTCTGGATGATCTGGATGGCGGGGTCAGTGCGCTTTTGCTGTATCTCGACCCGGCGGGGAAAAACGGCATTGCGGTGCATACCCGCCAGGACCTGCAAACCGTGTTGGCTGGCGTGGACCTGTCCATCGTGCCGGTGCTTCTTCAGGCACGGCCGCTCAATGCCGCCTATGCCGCCATGCTGGTCAGTCTGTGGCAGGATATGGGTTTGGAACACGCCAGTGGCGGCCTAGGCTTTTCCCCCGTGGGCCAGACCATTCGCCACGGCATGGACTTTGATCTTTTGCCGGAAAAGCTGAACCGCACGGCCGCCTTTGCACGCTGGGCCGCCGATCATGCCCCCAATGTGGCCACGGCCATTATCACCTCATCGCTGATCCACGAGGCCGGCGGGTCAGATGCGCTGGAGCTGGCCTTTGCCGCCGCCGGGGGCATCAGTTATTTCAAGGTCTTTAGAGAATATGGCCTCAGCCCCGATGAGGCCGCCAACGCCATTATGTTTTCCCTATCTTTGGATGCAGACGTACCCTTGGGCATTGCCAAACTGCGCGCGGCGCGGCGTGTCTGGGCACGCCTGATGAGCGCGTGTGAGGTAAGCGAGCCGGCCAGCGCCATGAACATCCATGTGGGCACCTCCAAACGTATGATGAGCCGCCTAGCCCCCTATACCAATGTGTTGCGAACCAGCACCGCCGCCTTTGCTGCGGCCAGTGGCGGCGCGCAATTCATCAGTGTTGAACCTTATGATCTGGCCCTTGGCACAAATAAGGCCAAGGCGCGACGTATTGCCCGCAATATACAGATTATTCTGCACGAAGAGGTGCAGGTGGGCCGCGTGATCGACCCGGCGGGCGGGGCCTATGCCATTGAAAAACTGACCGATGATCTGGCCGAAGCGGCCTGGGCCGCGTTTCAGGAGATCGAGCGTCAGGGCGGTTTGATTAAGGCAGCGCAATCGGGCTGGTTGGCCAAGACCGTTACGGCGCAGCGCGAGGCTCGTCTTGCCGATATTAAAAGCGGCAAGATCACCATTGTGGGGGTTACTGATTTTGTTGAAGAAGGCGAACGCCTGCCCACGCCATTACCACCGACCCCCGTGCCCACCGCCCCCAATGTGCCCGATTTTCCCGAAGATTTTACCCTGGATGGCTATCTGCAGGCCGCCCGGGACGGGGCAAAATTGCTGCCCATGGGACAAAGCGACCCCAACCCTGCCTTTGCGCCGACCAATTTTTGTACCCCCTTTGAGGATGCGCGCGAGGGAGAAAGAAAATGAGCCCGTCTCTTTCTTTTCCTGATTTTACAACTCTGGCTCTTGATGCCACCGCCGCGCCGGGGGCCCCAAAGGCGCGCGAGGAAAGCCCGACGCCAGAAGGCATAATGCTAAAATCCGTGTACGGACCGGATGATTTAAAAAGTCTGCCCTATACCAATACCATGCCAGGCATTGCGCCGTTTGTGCGCGGCCCCTACCCCACCATGTATACCCAGCGTCCCTGGACGGTGCGCCAGTATGCAGGGTTTTCAACGGCTGAAGATTCCAATGCCTTTTACCGGCGCAATCTGGCCGCCGGACAAAAGGGCCTGTCCATTGCTTTTGATCTGCCCACCCACCGGGGTTATGATTCCGATGATCCGCGCGTTGCCGGTGATGTGGGCATGGCCGGGGTGGCTATCGACAGCTTGCTCGACATGCGCATTCTCTTTGATGGCATTCCGCTGGACCAGATGTCGGTTTCCATGACCATGAATGGCGCGGTACTGCCCATTATGGCGCTTTATATCGCCGCGGCGCGGGAACAAAATGTGGCCCCCGAAGCCCTGTCCGGCACCATTCAGAACGACATCCTCAAAGAATTTATGGTGCGTAACACCTATATCTACCCACCAGAACCAAGCATGCGCATTGTATCGGACATTTTTGCGTTCTCGTCCCAACACATGCCCAAATTCAACCCCATCTCTATTTCCGGCTATCATATGCAGGAAGCCGGTGCCAGCGCCGATCTGGAGCTGGCCTATACCCTGGCTGATGGCATTGAATATGTCCGTGCGGGCATTGCGGCGGGCATGGATGTGGACAGTTTCGCCCCGCGTCTGTCGTTCTTTTGGGCCATTGGCATGAACACCTTTATGGAGGTGGCCAAACTGCGCGCCGCGCGCCAGCTTTGGGCGCAGCTCATGAATGAGAACTTTGCCCCAAAAAACCCAAAATCCCTGTGCCTGCGCACCCATTGCCAGACCTCGGGCTGGTCGCTGACGGCACAGGATGTTTACAATAATATCGCGCGAACCTGTTTCGAGGCCATGGCTGCCGCCGATGGTGGCACCCAATCGCTGCATACCAATGCGCTGGACGAAGCTTTGGCGCTACCCACCGATTTTTCGGCGCGCATTGCCCGTAATACGCAACTCTTCCTGCAGCATGAAGCCGGGACCACCACCACGATTGACCCCTGGGGCGGGTCTTACTTTGTTGAACGCTTGACCCATGATCTGGCCACGCGCGCCCAAGAGCATATTGCCGAGGTCGAAGCCCTGGGCGGTATGGCCAAGGCCATCGAGGCGGGCATTCCCAAACTGCGCATCGAAGAAGCGGCAACGCGCACCCAGGCCCGCATCGACAGCGGCGCGCAAACCATTACAGGCGTCAATAAATTTTCCCCGCCCGCGGGCGAAGAAGAAGATGTACCTGTGCTGAGCGTTGACAATGCCAAAGTGCGTGCCAACCAGATTGCCCGCCTAGAACAATTGCGCCGCGAACGGGATGAGACAAAAACCCAAAATGCATTGCAGGCGCTGACCCAGGCAGCCCGTGAGAAATCCGGCAATCTTCTTGATCTGGCGGTAAATGCCGCCAGCGCCATGGCCAGTGTCGGCGAAATTTCGGGCGCGCTGGAAAGTGTATATGGTCGCCACAAGGCCGAACCCAAGGCCCTAAAAGGCGTTTATCTGAAAGAAGGCGGCAATGATCCGCTGATGAAAAATGCTAAAAAGGCCGCGGCTCTGTTTGCTGCCGACTATGGCCGCCCCCCGCGCATTCTGATTGCCAAGTTGGGCCAGGACGGCCACGACCGGGGCCAGAAGGTCATCGCCAGCGCCTTTCTGGATCTGGGTTGGGAGGTCACCATCGGCCCATTGTTCCAGACCCCATCGGAAGCCGCCAGGCTGGGCATAGAAAACGATGTCGACATCATTGCCGCCTCGTCATTGGCCGCCGGCCATCTGACCTTTGTGCCGGAACTAAAATTCGCCCTGGATTCGGCCAAGCGCAGTGATATTAAAATCATTGTCGGCGGCGTAATTCCCCCGGACGACGTGGCCACGCTGAAATCCATGGGGGCGGCCAATGTCTTCCCCCCCGGCAGTGTTGCCGCCAAGGCGGCCATAAACCTTTTGGATTTGCTGACCAAAAGACGCAACACGCCTTAATTTTTTTATTGCGCTCAGGCTTTGGGCGCATTGAAAATAAAAGCGGCCCCGGCAGCAATCAGGGCAAAACCGATGACGTGATACAGGGTGATTTTCTGCCCAAGATAAAGAATGGAAAACCCGGCAAAAACGGTCAGGGTGATCACTTCCTGTATGGTTTTCAGCTCGGCCAGGGAGAAATATTTAAAGCCGATCCGGTTTGCCGGCACGGCAAAAATATATTCAACAAAGGCAATCCCCCAGGCGATGATCACCACCTGCCATAAATCCGCATCTGGAAACTTTAAATGCCCATACCAGGCAATCGTCATAAATATGTTGGAGACGAATAAAAGGGCGATGGGCACAAATGGCATCAAGGATGAGGGCATGGGATTTAGGGCTCAGTTTTACCCACTACAGGTAATCAGCCCCCATAGAGGGCGCAAGATGACGAAATGAAGCATCGCCAAACCCTGCCCTGTAGAACTAAGCCGAAAGAGCGTCGGTATCACTTTCGGTGTTTTCGGCCTGTCTTTGCCACATGCGGGCATACAGCCCCTGCAAGGTCAACAGCTCTTCATGGGTGCCGCTTTCTACAATGCGTCCCTGATCGATCACCACAATCTGATCCGCATCCGCAATAGTGGATAGCCGGTGCGCAATGGTGATGGTGGTGCGCCCCTGGGCCGCCTCATTCAGGGCGTCCTGAACTTCGCGTTCGGTTTCGCTATCCAGGCTGGAGGTGGCCTCGTCCAGCACCAATATGGCCGGGTCTTTCATAATGGCGCGGGCAATGCCGACGCGCTGTTTTTCACCGCCCGATAATTTCAGGCCACGTTCGCCCACCCTGGTGTCCAGCCCCATAGGCAAAGCGCGGATAAAGTCGCCCAGATGCGCCCGCATCGCCACGGCCATGATTTCCTCATCGCTGGCCTCCGGTTTGGCATAGGCGATATTGGCCCGCAAGGACTCATTAAACAGCGCCACATCCTGTGGCACCAGCGCCAAAGCATCGCGCAAGGATTGCTGGGTTATAGAGCGCACATCCTGACCATCGACCAGAATGCGCCCCGCATGGGGATCATAAAAGCGAAAGAGCAACCGCAATATGGTGGATTTACCGGCGCCGCTGGGCCCGGCAATGCCAATGCGCGAACCTGGCTTGACAGTAAAGCTAACGTCTTTTAGCCCGTCATTTCGCCCCTCATGGGTAAAGGCCACATGTTCGAACGTTACCCCGCCGCCTTTTAGTTCCAGATCCGGCGCGTCTGGTGCATCGGCTACCTCTGGCTGCATCGCCATCAGGCCATCCAGTTTTTCCAGATCCACCGCGCCCTGTTTAATCTCGCGCCAGGCAAAACCCAAAATATTCAGCGGGCGAAAAATATTCATCAGGATCAGCACCACCGCCGCCATATCCCCAATGGCCAGATTGCCGCCCAGTGCCCCCAGTCCGGCCACCAGCGCCACGGCAAAAAGTCCGGCGGTCATGACAAATTCCTGTCCGGCATTCAGGAAGGATAGTGAACGGACCACGGCTACGTATTTCTGGTTATAACGTCCCAGATTCTGGCTGAATTTATTAACTTCGCGGGCTTCGGCGGCAAAGGCCTTGACGGTTTCAAAATTGCCAAGGGAGTCCACCACGCTGGCGCGCAATTCAGAATCCGTTTCGTTCATTTCCCGGCGCTGTTTCACCCGCCATTCGGTGATCCACAGGGTGAACCCCGCATAGGCGGCCACGGTCATCACCGCGATCAACGCAAAGGCCGGGCCATAATGCACCGCCAACAGCGCGGCGGCCAGCGCCAGTTCAATCAAGGTGGGAACAATGTTGAACACCAAAAAGCGTAAAAGGAAATCAATGGCGGCGGCCCCCCGTTCGATCATCCGGTTCAGCGCCCCGGCGCGACGGGTCAGGTGAAATTGCAAGGACAGATAACTGGCATGTTCGAACGCTTCGACCGCCACAATGCGTTGGGCCTCTTGGCTGACCGGGGCGAAAAACATAGTGCGTATCTGTGGCAGGGCGCTGGCCAGAAACCGGCTGATCGCCCAATAGGCCAACAAAGCGAGCAAGGTCGCCGTGCTGGTGCTGGCGGCACCTTTGGCCACCACATTAACCGCATCCCCAAAAAAGACCGGCGAGGCCACGGCAAAGACTTTGCCGACCAGCGTCACCAATATGGCCAGCGCCATTAACGGGCGTTGCCGTTTTAAAGCCGGGCGCGCCAACAGGTGAAACACCCGCACCAGCGCAGAGCCTATCCGGCCATCGCCAGAGGCAATGCCATCGTCTTCTGCCTGAGAATGGTGCGCAGCAGTCATTGAGACTACTTAAGCTGATCCGGCCCGGATACAAGAACAAGTATGTCTAATTATTCTGTGTGCTGTCCGGATCGGGGATAGAGAACACCTGCCCCGGATAGATCAGGTCTGCATCCCGGATCTTGCCAGCATTGGCCCGATAAATAATGGTGTATTGCCAGCCGGAACCATAAAGCCGGCGCGCAATCCGCCATAATGAATTGCCCGGTTGCACGATCACCGAACCCGGAGGGGCGTCGGTGATGGCCTGTTGGCTGGCCCGCTCAAACGGCAGGGCAATCACCGCGGTAACATGGCCATCTGGGCCAACCTGATCGATTTGCAGATCATATACGCCCGGCGCCAGGGGTTCGATCCCATCCAGCACCCAGCGCCCCTGAGCATTGGCCCGGGTCTGCCCCAATAGCTGTCCATTGGCCAGAACCCGCACGCCAGAACCCGGCAAGGCCCGGCCCGAGAAGATGACACCGCCGGCGCGGTCATAATCCACCGCCTCCAGCGCCAACGGCCCGGTTTCCTTGTCATCATCGGGGCTTTGCAGCACCCGGCTGGGGCCACCAGGGCGCCCAAGGACCACCAGCGGGCGTTTATTGCGCCCACGCGGCACGGAAACCACTACCACCTGATCGGAACGCACCACCCGGCCATCTTCGCCTTCCATGGTCAGGGAAAATTCAATGGCACCGGGATCCAGCGGATCATTCAGAATGATTGTCCAGTCGCCATTACTGCCGGCGGTGGTTTGCGCAATGGCCTTGCCATTGGCTTCCAGTGTGATTTTCGCCCCCGGCTCCGCACGCCCGGCAATGACCGCCGTGCCGCGTTTATCAACGCGCACAATATCAAAGGATGGCCCCAGCACGGCGCCCTCGTCGGCATTACCCTGGGTTTCCTGTACCACAGGTTGATCCGGCGCTGGCGGGGTTTTACCAGAGCGCTGTAGGGTAATCACAATAACAGCTGCCATAACCGCGATCACAGCCGCGATAATAAATCCGCGCGTTGCCGACATACTATACCTTTCTCAGACAGGGAATCGTATTATGTCCGGTCCCTGTATAAGTACAAAACAATATCTTATGTCGAAAATGAGGTCAGGGCCATGCCTAAACAGCGATCTGTCTGCGTCTTCTGCGGTTCCCGTGATGGAACCTCTCCTGCCTATGCCGAACTGGCCCTGCAATTTGGACAGGAAGTAGCCCGGCGAAAGTTGCGCATGGTCTATGGCGGCGGGGGCATTGGACTGATGGGCATCGCGGCACGGGCGGCGCGGCGCGGCAAGGCGCAAGTCCTTGGTATCATTCCTGGATTTTTGTCCACGGACGAGGTGGCCTTTGATGATTGCGAGCTGGAAATCGTTGACACCCTGCACGAACGCAAGGCCCGCATGGCGATGGAAAGCGCCGGGTTTGTGGTCCTGCCCGGGGGCATTGGTACTATGGAAGAAGTGGTCGAGGTGCTGAGCTGGTCTAATCTGGGTTTATTCCCAATGAAGACGGTATTTCTGGATAATAACGGGTATTGGGATCCGTTTTTTGCCTTGCTGGAGCACTCGATCGAAGAAGGGTTTACCTCGGAAAGCCTGCGCGGCCAGGCCCTCAAGGCGCAAACTGCGGATAAGGCCCTGGATTTGCTGGGGCTTTAACGTCTATCGCAAACGATCCAACGCCCCTTGCAGAATATAGGCGGCGGCCATTTTATCGATCACCTCCTTGCGCCGGGAACGGCGGGTGTCGGCGGCCAGCAAGGTGCGCTCCACCGCCACAGTGGACAGGCGCTCATCCCAAAAGATCAGCGGCACATCGCGTACCTGTAACAGATTGGTGGCAAAGGCGCGCACGCTCTGCGCCCGCGGCCCCGAGGTGCCATCCATATTGATCGGCATGCCCAATACGATACCAACGCATTGACGATCGTCATAAAGCGAAAATACGCGTTCTGCGTCGGTTTTGAACTTGGTGCGTTTGAGGGTTTCCAGTGGCGTTGCGGCAATCCGCGCTCCGTCCGAAACCGCAATGCCAATGGTTTTTGTGCCAGGATCCAGTCCCAACAGGGCCCCGTGCGCCGCTATGTCCATGATGTCGATTACTGCCATAAGCGCACATGGCACCGCACAGGATCAAAGGTCAAGGCGCGCCATCATCACCCACTGCCCGGCGCACGGGGGCCTGTACATTACAGGCCTCAATCACTTCAGGCGGGCGACGGTAAAAGAAGGCTGCATCGCGCACACGCTTGGCCGTTTTATAATCGGCAAAAGCCTGGCCATCCACGCGCATCACCTCATAGGCAGGGCGTTCAGCGGCGGGCAGTTCCGAGGCCAGACGCATGGACATAATGGGGTCGCGCCGCGCCGGGTCCGCAATCACGCCATTATCAATGGCGCGCGTGCCCCGGTTCAGCTTCTGGATAAATTCCATACCATCGATTACCCGACCAAATATCGTCAGATTGCGGTCCAGATACCGGGTGCCCGGACCAATAACGATATAGAACTCAACGTCCCCCGTATCGGGATCGGTATCGCGAGCCATGGCCATGGAACCCACACAATGCATCAGCCAGGCCCGCCCGGTTTTGGGATTACGTGCCGCGGCAAAGCCGCCAACATGTCCGGCCTCGGGGGCATAGAGATCCGGTGATCCGGTGGGCACAAAGTTCAACCCTTTGGCGGGACGATCATTCTCGTTCTTAAGAACCGGCCAGTCCGGCAAATCCCCTTCATTGCGCCCACCCTGAGCCACAAAGCCGTCTATGACCCGATAAAAGCTGAGACCATCATAGAAATGCGCTTTGGCCAGCCCTTGCAGGCGTTTGGTATGGTTGGGGGCAAACACCGGGTTCAATTCCACCGCCACCTGCCCATAGACGGTTTTGATCAGCAACAGGTTTTCCGGTTCCACCGGCCGCCAGTCGGCGTCCTGGGCCAAACTGGCACCCGACAGACCCAGCCAACAGGCCAACCACAGAATATGGCGCCCAAGGTTAATCCACATAGGCATCGGCCTCGATCTCGACCATCATATCCGGGGCAATCAGCCCGGCCACCCGGATCATGGTGGTGGTGGGAGGAAAGTCTTTGAACACCGCGGCATGGGCCCGGCCAATGGCCTCCCAGCGGGTGATGTCGGTGACATAAAGGCGGGTGCGCACCACATGTTCCATCCCCGCCCCCAGCTCGGCCAATGCGTTTTCGATCAGGGCCAGACAACGGGCGGTCTGGGCATAAGGATCGCCGGGCGCATAGGTGGCCCCATCATCCATAATCGGCGCAGTACCGGTGATCCAGATATGGGGGCCACGGCGCAAGGCCCGGCAATACCCCACCTGTTTTTCCCAGGGCGCGTTCGAATATACTCTTTTGGTTTTACTCATCGGCCTTTCCCAGCAAATTTAGCGCCGCCGTGCTCATGGCATCCACGGCGGTAGTGATGGTGCGCCGTGGATCGGGGGCAAAAAACGGCGAATGCAATGATGGCAAGGTGCCGCCTTCGGCCTTGGTTTTGGCATAGACTTCCGGGTCAACGGCCCCCACCCAGAACATGAAGCCCGGGATTTTGTCCTTGGTCCGCCCATAGCGGGAGAAATCCTCGCCCCCCATTACGGGTTTCAGCTCGCGGATATTTTCCTTGCCGATCTGATTGGCGATGGCCACCATGGTGTTCTTCACCAATGCCGGGTCGTTATAAAGGGAGGGCGTATAGTTCTCTTCCTTGGTGACCACCGGCAATTTATCTTCGGGCAGACCAAAGGCGCGGGCCTGGTTTTGTGCAATCCGCGTGATCCCCTTCAACAATTTATCGCGCACCTCATCCGAATAGGAACGCACCGTCAGTTTCAGATGAGTACTGTCAGGAATAATATTATGTTTGGTGCCCCCATGGAACGAGCCAACGGTTACCACCGCCGGGGCCTGTGGATCGATTTCACGCGAGACCAGAGTTTGCAGCGCGGTAACGATATAGGCCCCCAAGACAATGGGGTCTTTGGTGGTGTGTGGATAGGCCCCGTGGCCGCCAATACCTTTGATTTCAATATCAACGGAATCCACATTGGCCAGTGCATAGCCGGAGGTATACCCGATCACCCCGGCGGGCAGGCCGGCATTCACATGCAGGCCCAGATTATAATCCGGCTTTGGAAAGCGCGAAAACAGGCCATCTTCCAGCATTGCCTTGGCTCCCAAGCCCAGTTCTTCGGCAGGCTGACCAATCATGACCAACGTTCCGGACCATTGATCCTTCATCGCCGCCAGGCGGCGCGCGGTGCCCACCAGCGCCGTCATATGCACATCATGGCCGCAGGCATGCATGATGGGCAGGTTTTTATCACCCAGATAGTTCTGACCGCGCGCCGTCGAGGCATAAGGTTTGCCGGTCTGTTCCTTGACTGGCAATGCATCCAGATCGGAACGGATCATCACCGTCGGCCCGTCACCATTTTTCATGACCGCCACCAGACCGGTGCCGCCAATGCCGGTGGTCACCTTAAATCCAAGCGAGCGCAGCTCTTTGGCAATACGCTTGGCGGTTTGCTTTTCTTCAAAGCTAAGCTCAGGATTTTCATGCAAATGGGTATAGAGCGATTGCAGATAGCCAAAGTCACCCTCAATGGCATCCTGCAATGGTGTCTGGGCCATAACCGGTCCCGCCATCACCAATGCCGTACCCACAGCCAACGCCGCCAAAAACTGGTTCTGTTGCATATTCCCCTCCATCACCCCAGAATCTGAGACAAGTGTAACGGCAAATCCGCAAATCACGAACCGCTTTTTAGGCGCACGCCCCCTTCTGAGAACCGGTTTGTTTTTCGTAGCCATGTTAGGTCTTTTTTTTACCTTTGGCATTTATAGTCATTCCAGCTTTAGCGTGGGTGGATACTGGATGAGCAAGAATCAACACGAACACCAGCCATATGACGAGGTGGTGCAAGCCGCACTGGGCCGTAATGCGGGCCGCAAAAGCCGCATAGCCTATGCGGCCATTGTTTCCCTATTGGCCGCGCTAATTATCCCGGCGACTTATGCCTTTGGCTGGCTGGCCGGTGTATTGATTACCCAGGCAATGGATAGCAAAACCTTTAATTATCTGGCCAAAGTCCAGGGGAAAAATATTTCGGTCAAACGCGGCAAAGCACTGGCAAATTATACGGTGGTTTTATCGACGATTGTATTTGCTTCGCTGGGCCCGGCGCTATGGCAACTTGGCGGTGTAGAAGGCAAACTATTTGCGATTTTATTGCTTAATGCCTCATTGGTACATTCCAGTATTTTTCTGTCCCGAGCCAAGTTTCTGTATCTGGTATCCACCCTCCCCTTTGTTGTACCATTACTGGCCCTGCCTCTGTGTGATTATTTCATTGACCATAGCATGAGCCTGAACGGCCTTATTGCCGTGTTTTTTGCAACTATTTTGCCTCTTTTTGCCAGCAGCAAAGCTTATCATTGGTTGCACAGCGTCATGCAGGAACAACAAGCCGCCCAATGGGCTGCTGAACAAGAAGCCGAAAAAACCGAAAATATGAATGCCCAGCTTATGGCGCTTAACCAGGCCCTGGACACCCATGCCATGGTAACCCGCAGCACGCCAGAGGGGGTTTTGCTGTCGGTCAATGACGCGTTTTGTGAAAAAAATCAGTACAGCCGCGAAGAGTTGCTTGGACAGCACCATACGCTATTGGATTCGGGGCATCACTCGTCACAATTCTTCGAAGACATGCAGGCCAGACTTAATGAGGGCAAAGTCTGGTCGGGCCTGATCCAGAACAAAGCCAAAGACGGATCCCTGTACTGGGGTGACACCACCATATCCCCCATCAAGAACAGTGATGGCAAAATCACAGAATGCATTTCTATCCGCAGGGACATTACCGACCTCCTTGAAGCCCGCGAACAGGCAGAACGGGCCAACAAGGCCAAGTCTGAATTCCTGGCTATGATGAGCCACGAGCTGCGCACCCCCATGAACGCGGTTCTGGGCATGGCCTCTTTGCTGAAGGCATCAGATCTGGACGCACAGCAAAGGGAATATATTACGGCGCTTACCGATGGCGGCGAAATGCTGATGACGGTGCTGAACGACATTCTGGACCTGTCCAAAATCGAGGCCGGCAAGCTGGAAATGGAAACCATCGAGGTGGACGTGCGTCATGCGGTCAAACGTCTGGAGCGGTTATGGGCCCCCAATGCCAAAGACAAGGGACTGGATTTCATCTGCACCATTGATGATGACGTTCCTTCGGTCATTCGTGGCGATATCACCCGCATTCGCCAGATTGTTTACAACCTGTTGTCAAACGCCGTTAAGTTTACTGAACACGGCGAAGTTAGCCTGCGGGTCAGCGCCAAAAGCATTGAAGCCGACAAGGCCCGAATTTTCTTTGCGGTGCATGATACCGGTGTCGGCATTTCTGAAGAAGCCCAAAGCAGGCTGTTCACTTCGTTTGAACAGGCTGACAAATCCGTAACCCGCAAGTTTGGTGGTACGGGTCTGGGCCTGGCAATCTCCAAAAAACTGGCGCAATTGATGAATGGGGATATCACCATTGCCTCCAAACCCGGCGAGGGCACCTGTTTTACCTTTATTCTTGAAACGGCTGTGGTTACTCAGGAAAGCCTGAAGGCAAGTGAAAAAGAATCTCCCAACCCTGCAACCCAAAAGGCCGCCCGTTCGAAAACCCGCCTGCGCATTCTGGCGGCCGAAGACAATCCTTTGAATCAAAGAGTGCTCAAAGCCTTCCTGCAGCCCTTTAATTATGACGTTGTTATGGTCGAAGATGGTGTTGAGGCGCTGGAACAGCTTGCCAGCCAGCCATTTGATCTGGTGCTGATGGATGTGCAAATGCCCCGAAAGGATGGCATGACCACCACCCGGGAAATTCGGGCCTCGGATGGCCCCAATGCCAACATTCCCATTATTGCCATGACGGCCAATGCCATGAGTGGCGACCGTCAGAGATGTCTCGAAATTGGCATGACCGATTATGTCGCCAAACCCATAGACCCGCGGGTGCTGGTAACCGCGATTGCGCGCGCCAGTGCACAAGGCACAGTGCCCTCAAAAGCCAATACACTGGCCAACAGCGCCTGATCAGCGCCGGATCAAAGCCTGACGCGCCAGATTGGCAGCCTGATCAATCTGCACTCCCAGTTCCTCTATGCCTGCCTTTTTGGCAATCTCTGCCAGCTCTGGCAGGATCGCCACCAGATAATGAACCGCATCGTAACGGGCGTGCTCTTTGGGGGCGCGAAGTCTGGTTTGTGGTTCAGGGGTCATGTACAACTCTCGCATAACGTGTGTTATATTATTTTCACACCCTTAAAGGGTTTTTGTGTGTTGGGAAACCCCCATGCATTGACAATTGCAAGCTTAGCCTTTCTTTTCGCGCCAGCCCGCGAGATCAAGCGCCGGGCCGATCCAGAGGGAATGTTCCATGAAGGTTGTCGTCGTTGAGTCCCCGGCGAAAGCAAAGACTATAAACAAATATCTGGGAAAAGACTTTGAAGTCTATGCCAGTTTTGGCCATGTGCGCGATCTGCCGCCCAAGGACGGCTCGGTACGTCCTGACGAAGATTTTGCCATGAGCTGGGAAGTCAGCGCCCGTTCCAAAGGACATCTCAAAGCCATTGCCGACGCGGTCAAGGGCGCCGATTCGTTGATCCTGGCCACTGACCCGGATCGCGAGGGTGAAGCGATTTCCTGGCATTTGCTGGAGGCCTTGCGCGCCCGTCGGGTGCTCAAAAAGGATACGCCGGTTCAGCGTGTGGTGTTTAATGCCATCACCAAAACCTCTGTTCTGGATGCCATGGCCAATCCGCGTGAAGTGGATATGGAACTGGTCGAGGCCTATCTGGCCCGCCGGGCGCTGGATTATCTGGTTGGCTTTACCCTGTCGCCGGTATTGTGGCGCAAATTGCCTGGATCTCGTTCTGCGGGGCGGGTGCAATCGGTTGCCCTTCGCCTGATTTGTGATCGCGAACTGGAAATTGAAAAATTCATCAGCGATGAATACTGGACCGTCGAAGCCGAGGCTCTGGCCGAAGGGGCAGCCCCCTTCCCGGCACGACTGGTCAAACTGGATGGTAAAAAACTTGGCAAGCTGAGCCTGGGTGACGAAGACGCCGCCATGCGGGCCAAGTCCATTGTCGAGGCTGGCCGCTTTCATGTTGCCAATGTCGAAGCCAAACCGGCAAAGCGCCACCCGGCCCCCCCCTTTACCACCTCGACCATGCAGCAAGAGGCAGCGCGCAAACTTGGTTTTTCGGCCACACGGACCATGCGCACCGCACAAAAGCTTTATGAAGGCATGTCCATTAATGGCGAAAATACCGGCCTGATCACCTATATGCGAACCGACAGTGTGCAAATGACCGGCGAAGCAATTGGGCAGGTCCGTTCGATGATCGGCAAACGCTTTGGCGATGATTTTTTGCCAGCCAAGCCACGGCATTATGCCTCCAAGGCTAAAAACGCCCAGGAAGGCCACGAAGCGGTCCGCCCAACTTCGTTTTTTCGCCATCCCGATGATCTGAACCTCTCGGGCGATGAGGCCAAGCTCTATGCCCTGATCTGGAAACGCGCCTGCGCCAGCCAGATGGAAAGTGCGCGGCTGGAACGCACCACGATTGAGATTAGCGATGAAAGCGGCCAGACGGGCCTGCGCGCCAGTGGCACGGTGGTTCTCTTCCCGGGCTTTTTGAACCTCTATCAGGAAGGCCTGGACGACGAAAAAGAAGAAGGCCAGACCAAGCTGCCGCTTCTTAAGAAAGATACCCTTATCGGGATCGACAAGACCAAGGCCGAACAACATTTCACCCAGCCACCGCCCCGTTTCACCGAAGCCTCTTTGGTCAAACGCATGGAAGAATTGGGTATTGGCCGGCCATCCACCTATGCCTCGATCATGCAGGTCTTGCAGGATCGCGATTATGTGGTGCTGGAGAAAAAACGCTTTATTCCCCAAGACAAAGGCCGTGTGGTCACCGCCTTTCTGGAAAACTTTTTCTCTCGCTATGTGCAATATGAATTCACCGCGGATCTGGAAGAAAGGCTGGATGAAGTCAGCGCCGGCAAAATGGACTGGAAAGTCCTGTTGCGTGATTTCTGGAAAGAATTTTCGGCCGCGGTTGAAGATATTGCAGACCTGCGGGTCACCCATGTTCTGGATGCTCTGGACGAGGCCCTGGCCCCTCACCTTTTCCCGCGCACCGAAGGCGAGCCGGACCCGCGCATCTGCCCAAAATGCAAGGATGGCCGCCTTGGTCTGAAACTCAGCCGCTATGGCGCCTTCATTGGGTGTTCCGAATACCCCGAATGCAAATTCACCCGCCCCTTGAGTGCCGGTGAAGGACAGGATGGCCAGACCGCCGACGAAACCCTGGGCGAGGACCCTGAAAGTGGCCTGCCGGTCTTGCTCAAAAGTGGGCGTTTTGGCCCTTATGTACAATTGGGCGAAGACGAAAAACCCAAACGCGCCAGCCTGCCCAAAACCTGGGCCCCAGATACGCTGACCCTGGAACGGGCGTTAAAACTGCTCAGCCTGCCACGGGAAATTGGCCCCCACCCCGAAGACGGAGAAATGATCACCGCCGCCATTGGCCGTTATGGCCCCTATGTGCATCACGCCAAAACCTATGCCAATATTGGCTCGGTCGAGGATGTATTCGAGATCGGCATTAACCGTGCGGTTGATGTGCTGGCAGAAAAGCGCAGTAAGGCTCGCAAGGCTGCCACGGCCCTAAAAGAGCTTGGCGATCACCCCGAAAGCGGCAAGCCGGTGCGGGTGATGGATGGCCGGTATGGGCCTTATGTAAAATACGAAAAAATCAACGCCACCTTGCCCAAAGGCACCGATCCACAAAGCGTGACCATGGAACAGGCGCTGGAATGGATTGCCGCCAAGGCCAAAAAACCCAAGAAAACCAAGACCAAAGCAAAACCTAAGGCAAAGACCAAGGCAAAACCAAAAGCCAAAGCAAAACCAAAACCCAAGGCAAAGGCATAAAGGCCGCCCATGGCATTAAGCGATCGCATTCTTTCAACACTGGAGCAAACCGGCAAAGGCCTTTCCAAACGCGACATTGCCCGCGAACTGAAATTGTTTGGCAAGGAAAAAGCGGGCTTAAAAGAAACCTTGCGGTCCCTGGAAGAGGCTGGCAAGATCGAGCGTCAGGACCGGCGAAAATATGCCATTGCCGGACGATTACCCAATGTTTTTGTTGCCGAATTTTATGACCGCGATC
>WFTT01000015.1 GCA_015485335.1 Robiginitomaculum sp. | reverse complement strand
TGGACGGTCAGATGGATGGTCCGGCGTTTGTCACGTACATCAAAACCCAACTCGCTCCGACCTTGAAAAATGGGGATGTTGTGGTGATGGACAATCTACCAGCCCACAAGGTTGCTGCCGCAAAGTGGACTTGTAACGGTTTTGTGCCGGTCACTGCACTTCATTATCCTACCTTTGCTTCGAATGCCAGTGGGCTGCTGCCGCCGAGGTAAGAGTGGCGGCGGCGCGTGTTGTAGAAGCCATTGATGTACTGGAAGATTGCAGTTTCCACCTGCCGTCGTGTCTTCCACTTCTGTCGCCAGATCATTTCGGCTTTAAGCGACTTGAAGAACGTTTCTACCGATGCATTGTCCCCGGCCTTCGCCGGGGCAGGCGGCACAATTACCCTTGCCGCTCATTGACGGCCGTAGGCCGTAGATTTGCAGCTTCTTCTGATAGTCATAAGCGCAATATTGGCTGCCGCGGTCACTATGAAAGATACAATTTTCCGGCGGCTTACGCAGGTTAACTGCCATGTCGAGCGCCCGGATCGCCAGATCCTTCTTCATCCTGTTGCTGACCGCCCAGATCACAACGCGGCGGCTATGAAGATCAAGAATGACCGCTAGGTAGAGCCAGCCTTCAAGCGTCCAAACATAGCTGATATCTCCCGCCCATTTGCGGTTGGGCTTATCGGCAGCAAAGTCGCCATCCAACAGGTTGGGCGCGATGCCAAGCCGGTGATTACTATTCGTTGTCACCTTGTGCTTGCGGGTGCGAACGGGCCTGATCCCGTTTATCCGCATCAACCTGCCAACACGGCGTTCACCAACATCAAGACCCGCTTCCTTAAGCTCCATCGTCATGCGAGGCCGACCATAACTGCCAAGACTAAGGCCGTATTGCTCGCGGATATGCGCCAGCACTTTCATATCCCCACGCGACCGCTGGCTGACCGGTCGTGACCGCCATGACCGATAACCCCGCGTGCTAATTTGCATCACACGGCAAAGCATCTCCACAGGCCACATATGGCGCCAGTTGTGCACGAATGCGAACCTCATGGGCGCTGGCTCGCGAAGAACTGGGTAGCCTTTTTTAGTATCTCCCTCTCCTCCTTGAGGATGCGGTTCTCCAAACGCAGACGTTCATTCTCGCGAGCCAGGTCAGCTTGTGGCTCAGCGGTCAGGTCAACCGGACGATACTGCGATACCCACTTGCCCAAAGTCGATAAACCAACCCCTAAATCAGCAGCAAGCATTGCATACATGCCGATATGTCGCTGCAACCGCCATACAAGCACCCAGGCTAGCTTTCGTCTATGGTTTCATGCCCACCACCCTATGCAAACGCACCAGTCTGCAACGGGCTGTATTTTGGTTCAGCGAATTAGGAACTCTGAATTCCAGACTCATGGTAAATGTACAGTTATGTCATGAGTGGGAGTGGTGATAGCTAAGGCAAACTCGGGACGGTTCAGCCCATGACTTCATTACAGCTAAACCAGAAATGAGTAATAGGTATCAGCCATATATGGACCATGAGCAAACTAGAGGTAAATCAAGGTTCCCAACGCACATAGTTATTGAACAGGCGGAACAGTTACCACTTTGTCAGGAAAAATTAAAAACACCATCTTGTCCTCGCCCATGATTACGTCACCGGTATAATGCAATTTGGATCGCACCAAGATTTCCTGATGTGTGGGGGGATTAAGAGGCCATGTCGCAATGTGATTAAACACGGCTATTTTGGGGTTGGTTTCTCTAAAAAAGATCCCCGCCTTTTCAGGGGTTGCGTGGTGTAACTCAATTTGCGCCAAAAGCGGTGTCTTGCTCATCTCTTCTTTTGCGGCAAAAACTTCATGGATAAGCAAATCGACATCCTGTGCATGATCCGCCAAGTTTTGACTGTAGGCGGTATCACCTGACAGCACGACTGATCTGTTGTCATAGTCTATACGATACCCAAAAGCTGGCTTCACATGCTCCCCGTGGGAGACGGAAATTGCCGTTATCGTAACGCCCCCTTTCGCAAAAACCACTCCTTCATTTTTAAAAGTATGGACCTCAATCCCCCTGCCCTTGGGAGGCAGGTCTAATTCCTTCATTCTAATCTGCTGGTCATCTTCAAATGCCATATCCAGACCTTGCGCTAGGTTTTTTACCCCTGGGGGGCCATAAACAGGGAGGTTTTCACGACGCCCACCCCATGGAAACGGCAACCAGCCGGTCATCACCAGATCAGGCAATCCCACCACATGGTCTGAATGCATATGCGTTATGAAAACCGCATCTACTTTTCCTGGCCCCGACCCAATTTCCACCAGACGGGTCGCCGCCCCCCGGCCCACATCAAACAAAAGCTTTTGCCCCGCCACCTCGATAAAGGTTGATGGCCCAAAGGCGGTTGGCGAGGGAACCGGCGTACCCGTTCCCAGCAAGGTCACCTTGTAATCATTATCCCTGCTTGTATGGCTTTGCGCGGTTGCGCCGCTATGCCCCGGCAACGCTGAGGCAGTCAACATCACGCTCAAAACCATAAGCACTATGGCATCACCCATCGTATGGGCTCCTTATTTTCATTATTATACAATAGGTTATCACCATTTTTGCTCAACAACTCTTTGCAATTTCTCGTAATTTATGCTTTTGAATTTTACCCGTTGAGGTTTTAGGTAACTCCATAAAAACAATCGATTTTGGGCACTTATAGTGTGCAAGATTATCTTTGCAGTGTGCAATCAAGGCACTTGCCTGCAGTGTTTTTCCAGGCCTGAGTGTTACAAATGCGCAAGGGGTTTCGCCCCATTTATCATCGGGTTTGGCTACCACGGCAGCCTCCAGAACATCAGGATGATGATAAAGAACGCCTTCCACTTCGATGGTAGAAATATTCTCTCCCCCAGAAATGACGATATCCTTTGAGCGGTCTTTGATCTCGACATACCCGTCCGGGTGCATGACCCCCAAGTCGCCGGTATGAAAGGCTCCACCGCTAAACGCTGCTTTGGTACCTTCCGGATTTTGGTGATACCCCTTCATCACAATATTCCCCCGCATCATCAGCTCCCCCATGGTTTTTCCATCGGCAGGTACAGGTTCCATCGTGTCGGGGTCGGCGACAAAAAAATCTTCCAAAACATGGTATTTGACGCCTTGCCTGGCTTTCAGGGCGGCGGTTTTTTCCACTGGCAGATCATCCCATTCCGCATGCCATGCACACACAACCGCCGGTCCATAGACCTCGGTCAGCCCATAGACATGCGTGACATCAAACCCGATTTTTTCCATCTGAATCAAGACGGATGCCGGCGGAGCCGCCCCGGCGGTCATCATTTTAACCGTCTTTACCGGCGCAAAGCTTTCAGCTTGTTCTGTATTGATCAGCATGCCCATAATGACCGGGGCACCGCACATGTGGCTGACCTGATGGTCTGATAACGCCGCATAGATTGCATCGCCGCTAACCTTGCGAAGACAAACATGCGTGCCTGCCATGGCGGTAATTGTCCACGGAAAGCACCAGCCATTGCAATGGAACATGGGCAGGGTCCACAGATAAACGGGATGGTGTGGCAAGGCCCAGGTCGTGACATTTCCCAGCGCGTTTAAATAGGCACCTCGATGATGATACACGACGCCTTTTGGGTCCCCGGTGGTGCCAGATGTATAATTCAGTGCAATGGAATCCCATTCGTCTTCGGGCAGGTGCCACTTATACTCGGCTGAGCCGCTGTTGATAAAATCCTCATATTCCTGGACGTCCAAACTCTGTTCAAAACGTGTGGCCGGATCATTGATTTCAATAACCAGTAGTTTTTTCGTCAGGTGTTCCAAAGCGTTTTGAACCAATGGCGCATACTCCCGATCAACAATCAGAACTTTGGAACCCGCATGATTCAATATGAATGCGATGCCCGCAGCATCCAACCGGGTGTTCAACGCATTCAGAACGGCACCGCTCATGGGCACCCCAAAATGCGCCTCGAACATGGCCGGGATATTGGGAGCCATGACAGACACCGTATCCCCGGCCCTCACCCCGGCCTTTCGCAAGGCCGAAGCCAGCCGTATGCAGCGTTCATAGGTATCACCCCAATTACGTTTGACCTCGCCATAGATGATGGCCGGGTGGTTGGGATAGGTTAGTGCTGTTCGCTTTAGAAAACTAAGCGGTGATAAAGAAATATAATTGACTGCATTTTTGCCTAATGCTTGTGGTTTTTCAGACACGAATTCCCCCAATCCAGACGATGGCTGCTAAATACTATAGGCAAAAATTTATTGGCCTTGCTGAAAACATGCACCACGCGAGATCATTCACACGTCCTTGTCGGCCAAATGTTTTTTCGGATCCCAGCCATTGGCACTGAGGTGGGCTTTGCCAAAGCTAAGCGGCGAGGCCTCCAGCTCGGTGGCCAGGGTATCATTCCAGCGGTTTAAAAACCCAAAGGTCGCGATGACCGCCATAATCTCCACAATCTGACGCGCATCATAATGACGCTTCAGCTCTTCA
>WFTT01000014.1 GCA_015485335.1 Robiginitomaculum sp. | reverse complement strand
GTGTGTGCATTTTTGGTTATATTGAATACAGGAGCAACGGAGTTTCATCTATGTCACGCACCACGACCATGACCGTCCGGCTGAGCGGAGCGCTCAGCGAATACGTTTCCGCAAATGTCGGCGAAACAGGCTCCTATGAGAATGTGAGCGAATACATCCGTGATCTGATCCGCCGGGACAAGGAGCGGATGGAACGGCAGGCATTCGAGCGCCTGAAGGCAGAGTTGACACGGGCGTTCGCTGCGCCGGATTCTTCTTACGCACCGCTTTCAGCTGCCGACGTCATCGCACGAAACCAGGCTTGAGCCGTTGGCAAACGTTCGCATTCAGGAAGTGGCTTCGTTTCGCATTGATGAAGTCTATCAATACACACGCGACCGGTGGGGCGCTGTACAGGCCGACACCTACATCACTGGCCTTTTCGAGGCCTTTGAAAAGATTGCGACGCATGAAGTAATGTCGCGGCCCATTCCGGCCGAGTTCGGTGTCGAAGGGTTCTTTTTCCGCTATAAAAAGCACTTCGTCTACTGGAAGGAGCTTGGCAATGGTGACATCGGTATCGTCGCGGTATTACACGAGAGGATGCATCAGATCGACAGGTTTCGTGAGGATTTCGGGCTTTGACGCCCTGTTTCTTTTAGACCCGCTCAATCCCGCATGAATACCGAACTAAGAGAATGAAAATGCTTGATTAATTGCGGGTTTTCGCTGTGTTTTGACCGGCTTTTCGAGAAAAATTCGTTGGTATGTCGTGTCCACCGCCATTTTCTTGCATCATTACCTTACAATACGTTGTCGCAAGTACTGTCAGATAAAACGGTTTGAAGACGAAATCATATCGGGCTGCCATGAAGGTCATTGGAAACGCTGATCTACAGGTGACGAAACAATGGCTCAATAATCGAGCAGAAAACTCTCACCAACCTTTTCGTAGGCGCGAACGCGCGATGCTCAAATTCAGGAGTTTTGCAACCTTGCAAAAGTTCGTTTCAGTCCACTCTGCAATCCACAATCATTTCAATCACGACAGACAATTAAACCCAAGAGCCACATTCAAGGAAAACCGATCAAAAGCACTGGCCAAATGGCTCCGAATGCCGCTTGAAATGGGGTCAATCTGCAAATTCAGAGACCACTTCAGCTTAGTCTGACGGCATCCCATATATAAGTTGCGCGCCGATAAGGTCACTTGTTTTATTTTTTGTTCGGGTCATTTATCGCCGATTTAATGTTTTGTGCCAACATGTTAGATACATTCGTTAACACGCTGATTTCATCCAATTTTGTTTCATCAAACATCATTTCTACTGTCGCGTATGACAGTTCGATCACCAAACGGACTCGGTCATAGATCATAACCTCATCCAATTTCGGATCGAATTGCATCACCCAAGCCACCAACAATTTTGTCATTTGACGATGGGATTGCAATCGGACATTGGAAAGTACTGGACTGGCATGTAGTGAACGCATGATCCATCCACCTGCCGGCGCGGCTCTGGTGACATCCAGTGTGAGTTTCAGATGTTCAAAAATTTCGGCTTCGAGAGTTTGCGGGTTGAATTCATTTTGCGCCCATTTTTCCAATAAAGCATTTTGCTTGTCCATGAGCCGTTCGCCTAAAGTCTTCAATACGGCGTATTTATTAGGGAAGTATCGATAGAGCGCAGGGGGGGTCAGGCCCGCCCGGGCACAGATCGCGTTCGTCGAAAGTTTTTCAAAGCCGACTTCACCCAACAGTTCCGAGGTGGCCCGAAGAATTTGTTCTACAGTTTTGTTGCTGCGGACCTGTAGCGGGCTAGCCCGATTTTCGGTCCGTGGCGTTAGACTCTTGGCCATAAAATCAAACTTCATTTGACATTGATAAATCAAAACAATAGTTATAACTATCATTAAAAAGAGGGGGAGGCAATGGGGTTATCGAGACGTGCAGTTTTGCTCGGAGGAACCGGCATGGTCGTCGGTATACCGGCAATTCAACATGTGGCCTGGAATGGCAGGAATTTTGTTCGTGATGGATATTCAGCGGACTTTCCAGATGCGCCCGAAGGAAAAACCAGTTGGATGAACTGGTCTGGTAGCCAGTTCGCGACCCCCCGCGAGATCAATTTTCCATTAAATGAGAAAGATTTGGTGGATGTATTGCAAAGCACATCTGGCCGGATCAGACCAGTTGGCAGTGGGCATTCTTTTACTGGGCTTGCCCCATGCGAAGATACCATGGTCGATGTCAGCGCGATGGCGGGCCTTTATCGCTATGATGATGCCACGGGGCTGGCCACATTTGGTGCGGGGACGCGCTTGTTTCATGCGGCGGCTGACCTTGATGATAAGGGGCGGGCATTTCCTAACTTGCCGGATGTTGATGTCCAGACATTGGCAGGCTCCTTTTCCACCGCCACGCACGGAACCGGCAATCGCCTGACCGCCATACACGATTATATTGAAAGCTTTCGCATGGTAACGGCAGCGGGCGAACTTCTTGATGTATCTGCCGACAACAATGCTGATCTATTTGCTGCGGGCAAGGTTTCCCTCGGCGCGCTGGGCATTATCACACAGTACACGCTCCGCACGGTTCCCGCGTTCAATCTGCATCGGCAACTCACGATCGAGCCGGTTGAACCGTTCCTAAAGCGCGTTGAAACCTTGGCTGAGGCTCACCGTAACTTCGAATTCTTTTACTTGCCTAGCACCGGGATGGTTGCGTGGCTCATCCACGACGTGCACGATGGTCCGATTACAGGGCGAGGTGAGAGCGAAGACGATGAATCGCTCGAAAGCTTGAAAGAGCTTCGCGACACATTTGGCTGGTTTCCATGGTTGCGCCAGAGAATTGCGCGATCGGCAATCTCAGCGGGGGTCATAGAAGACTCAAGTGACGCGTCATGGGAATTGCTCTCGAACACGCGCCCAACCAGATTCAACGAGATGGAATACCACATCCCACGGGAGAATGGTGTCGCCACACTCCGGAAGATCATCAAGATGATGGACCATCGCAAGGATGCTTTTTTCCCCGTTGAATATCGCCATATTGCGGCAGATACCGCGTGGCTGAGCCCATTCAATGGTGGACCACGATCCTCGATCGCGATTCATGCGGCTGTCGATGAGCGCTATGACTATTTCTATTCGGATTTTGAGCCTGTGTTTCTGGCTGCTGGTGGCCGGCCACATTGGGGTAAGCATCATTCTCTTGGAAAATCAGATTTTGCGGCACTTTACCCTGAGTTTGATCATTTCAATGAAATACGGCGAGAGCTCGACCCTAATGGGCGGTTTTTGAACCCACATCTTGCTAAAATATTTGGGGAGAATTTTGATGGCTAATCTTTCTCGTCGCACCCTCCTTTTGGGGGGGGCTGGTATTTTAGGAACAGTAACACTCTTGAACAAACCCCATGATCAGAGCGGACCGCGTGCACCGTATTTTCTGTCCATGCAAAATGCACTGATTGAAGCTGGCATTGCCACACCAACCTTGGTGATAGACCGCAAACGCTTAAACCATAATATTAATACCTTGGTTGGGCATTTGCCTAAGGGCATGGGCTACCGGATTGTAACAAAATCTCTGCCCTCCCTTGATTTAATCCAGCATATTCGGGCCCGTTCTGGCTCAGATCGCCTGATGACATTTAATCAACCCATGCTTTCAATCTTGAGCACGGCTATGCCGCAGGCAAGCCAGCTTCTTGGAAAACCCCTGCCAATCGCTGCTGTGAAGAACTACTTTAAAATACTACCCACAGAATTTTCAGGCTCGGCAGATCGCGTTCAATGGCTGATCGATACACCAAGGCGATTGCAACAATATACTGATCTTGCAAAAGCGCTTGGCCGCACATTTGCTATTAATCTCGAACTGGACGTTGGTCTGCATCGCGGTGGTTTCGAGCCGGGCGCTGAATTGAATTCGGTATTGAATGCAATCAACAGTTCAAGTGCGCTTCGGTTCGCAGGTTATATGGGATATGAGCCACACCTCCCTGTGCTCCCCTCTGTACTTGGCTGGCGAGACAGAGCAAAAGCCGATGCATGGCGGCGCTACCGCGATGCGCTCGATCAAGCCGCGCTTGTCTTTGACGCCAAAGCGATGGCGGGGATTACGCGCAATGCTGCAGGTAGTCCGACATACCGCTATTATAAGGACACCAGTCTTGCCAATGAGGTCTCTGCCGGGTCATGCTTGGTCAAACCAACCCATTTTGACACCGATCTTTTGGAGCCTCATGAGCCCGCGAGCTTCATTGCAACTCCGGTTATCAAATCACTGGCAACAACTCATATACCGGGGCTTGAATTCGCCGACGGTGTAAAACGAATATGGAATTCAAATTCCAGCAAGACGGTGTTCATCTATGGTGGCCATTGGCTGGCTGATCCAGTCGATCCACCAGGTCTCAGTTACAACGCGACTTTCGGTCGTTCTTCAAACCAGGAAATGCTGAATGGCGGCCCTGAACTTGAAGTTGCTGTGGATGACTTTGTGTTCTTCCGCCCCCAGCAAAGTGAGGCCGTGTTTCTGCAATTTGGCGACATCGCCATTTATGATGACGGCAAAATCACTGATTATTGGCCGGTTTTTCCGGCCTCAGCATAAAGGATGGGTGGTGGGATTTCACGCAGGCAAGCTTTGAAAACTGCCATAGCTTTTGGCACAAAGGCACTGTCAGATAAAACGGCTTAAGTTCAAATTCATGTTCCTTAGTTTGGCGGGATAAGAAACCTGCCACTTCAGAGACGACTTCGCTTTAGTCTGATAGCGAAGTCACTCAGCACATTGTTATATATAGATAATTGAACACTTCGCACCCCTATCCATAAAGCTGTGGGTAATACATGGGGAAAATCTAATCTGACAAAGCGCGCCTGACCTGCTAATAAAGCAAAATACATATTCAGAATTGGGGGAGCAGATGCCATGACCAGTAGAGTCATTAACGGAGCAGGTGAAAGTGTAGGTCGGCCGGCAATCTCCTCTGAACGGGTTACTGAGCTGGATGTATTACGTGGTTTTGCTTTGTTTGGGGTGTTTCTGGCCAATCTGGTCAAGCCAATTAGTTGGAATTTACTCGCCACCTCAGAACAAATGGCCGCTCTGCCAAGTCAGTCGGTGGATAATGTTTTTATATTCCTGATTAATGTCTTTATTGCCGACAAGTCCAACACCTTGTTCGCCTTCTTGTTCGGGTTAGGCTTTTACATTCAGATGGACCGCCTGAGTAAGCGCGGGGTGAACTTCACCGCTATTTACTCGCGCCGCTTGTTTATTTTGCTGGTATTTGGATTTGTACACCTGATTTTTATCTGGTTTTGGGATATCCTGCATCTTTATGCATTTTGCGGATTTTTCCTGCTGATTTTGCGCCGGGCCAGCGATCGTTTTTTGCTTGTCATGGGGCTTTTTCTGGCGTTGACGGGGCGTCTGGTTGTCGATTTGTGGCTTAATATGAGCGGCACTCTGGATAGCCTTGGGGTGCCAGTGCTCTATGAAAGCACGGCCGCGTTGGAACGTCAGGCCATTTCCCAATCCGGTAATTATCTTGGCCTGCTTACCAATCTTTTTGAGATCAATTGGAAAGAATATTTCCTGACTGGGATTGTCGGCTGGATTTTTTATGTGCTGGGCCGTTTTATGATTGGCATTTGGGTGGGGCGTCGTGGCTGGCTGCAAAATGCCTCACAATACCTGCCGGGCTATCGCCGTGTCTTGTGGATTGCCTTGCCCACCGGGCTGGGCATCGAACTGGTGGGACAGGCCATTGGCTGGGCCATTAGTCAACATCTGCTAAGTGGTGGAGTGTGGGAAGTTCTGATGTCCACATGTCATATGACGGCTACGCCATTTATGGCGACCGGCTATGCATGCTTGATCGTGCTGGGGCTGCGCACCGGGCTGGGCCATCGTTTGTTATCGCCTTTGGCCGCAGTTGGGAAAATGGCGTTGACCAATTATGTGGCTCAAAGTTTTATTATTGGCTTTGTCTTACTGGGTATCGGGCCCGGCTTAAACCTTGCGGGACAAATCGGCATTGCCCATCTGACCTATGTGGCCTTCATCGCTTTTGGGGGGCAAATCCTGTTCAGTCATCTCTGGTTACAACACTTTGCTTTTGGCCCTCTTGAATGGGTCTGGCGCGGTCTGACCTATGGTCATTTCCCCCCCTTGGTAAGGGCAGACGGCTAGTACGCGAGCGCTGAAGAGGTGGAAGGGCCCAGGCTGGTAATTTTCTCGCGTTACGGGCCTCCCTTACATTCGTATAATAGAATTTATTATCAAGGATTGTACCCGGAACCTTGTCTGTAAGACCGGTGCTCAGTGGATTGCGAACACCTCTGCGGATGCAAACGGTGGCTGGTGATTCTGTCAAAAGTTACACCTGTATTTTGAGGGGTGACCGGGGCAGAGCCGTAATAGAAGGGGACTGACCCTTATATATTTTGTCTCTCTGACTGGTCATAACGCTCTGGCAAAGGGGCTTTGGGCTTTTTTGAGAGCAATCGGGAACATTGGTTTGACCAGATAAATGGCCAGATTTATGGCAAAAGGTGTGAAATGCATAATATACTGAAAACCTACAAATGGTTTGGTGCCGTCTTGTTGGCCGGGGCGTTTGTCCTTGGGGGCGCAGTTTTGGTCGTGCCAGCGCAGGGGCAGGGGATCAATATCAAGATCCCCAAACTTTCCCCGGTGGCGATCAAAGGCCAGATTGCATTTAACCGCACCTGTGCAAAATGCCATGGTCTCAATGCAACCGGGTCCGATAAGGGACCGCCCTTAATCCACGACATCTATAATCCTGGTCACCATGGGGATATTGCGTTCTACCGGGCGGTAAAATCAGGCTCGCCCCAGCATCATTGGCGATTTGGCAACATGCCGCCACAAACCAGTGTCACAGAAGAAGATGTGGCTCGCATTATCCGGTTTATTCGTGAAACCCAGGAAGCCAATGGCATTTTTTATCGCCAGCATAAAATGTAAGCTCTTCCCCGTTTGGGATGTTAAAGCCTGATAATACCCTGTGGTAAATTTCCCCGGGTCCGGGTGGTTATTGCCCCCGCAGGGGATAGGACAGGGGACGTTTTTTCAGTTTGAATTTGTCCTTGCGATGCAGGGGCATAATTTTGAACGTGCGCTCATTAAGGGTACCCAGGGCAAGACGTACCGAGGTGTCAAATATATTCTTCAAGCCATGCTGGGTCAGGGCCGAGCATTCGCGATAGACCAACCCCAAGGACTGGGCCAGCGCCTGCCCTTCTGCGGGGTTTTTAACGGCGCCTCTTATGCGTGCATTTGGGTCATCGCGCAGATCGGTTTTATACCCGGCCAGCAATATTGGCGTACGGGGCCTGTGGTGACGCAGTTCCGGCAGCCATTTGCTGGTCACATTATCAAAGCTGGACTGTGAAATGATTGAATAGGCGATGATGAACACGTCCGTTTGCGGATAGCTTAGCGGTCGCAGGCGATCATAATCGCTCTGCCCGGCCGTATCCCACAGGCCAAGATTAACGGGCTTGCCATCAACCATGATATTGGCGCTGTAATTATCAATAACCGTTGGTATGTACTCGCCGGGAAACGCATTGGTGGAATAGGAAATCAGGGAACTGGTTTTACCAACGGCCCCATCCCCGACAATCACCAGTTTGATGGATGTAATTGGCGACTGTGCATTGACCACCGAGGCCTTTGCTGCCCCCAAAGCCATGCCTGCTTTGAGAAAATCACGACGCTTCATGTTGTCCTCCTGATGGTTCGTCCATCATAACAGAGTGCAGGACATGGCGCAAAATGAACTAGGCCCTTGGGGATCGACTGCGTTTGAACAGGTAAAACACCGGTATGCCGGCGGCCAGCATGGGCACGCCCCAGACCAGCACTTTCAGGCCTGACCCGACCATCGCCATCAAGGTAAAGGCGATGGTGATCATGGCAATGGCGGCCCATCCGCGGGCCTGTTTCCAAGAATAACGCAGATCCGCCAGCGCTGACACCGCATAGGGCATCAGCGTGGACAGGGTCGACATGGACAACAAAAACGTGAACGCCGTCACCAGGCCATCGGCATAATTAAACAGCAATAAAACCGTTGAAATGCTGGAGGAAATCAACAGCGAGAAGAAGGGCGCATGGCCCTGGTTTCGCCGGGCCAGAAATTTTGGTGCCAGACCATCCAGCGCCACGGCCATGGGCATTTGCCCGCCGAGCAGGATATTGCCGTTCATGGATCCCGCCGTGGCTACCAGCGCGCCAATGGCTATCAGCGGCGCGCCAAGGGGGCCAAGGGTCTTGGCCGCATCAACAAAGGGGGCGGTGGAGGTGGCCAGCACATCGGCTGGCACTAGCATCATCACTGCCGCGGTGGAGGCAATATAAACCGTGGTGACGCATAAGGTGCCAAAGATAACAGCGCGCGGAATGGTGCGCCTTGCATTGATCACATCGTCGGCGGGCACCACTCCGGCTTCGATTCCCAAAAATGCCCACATGGTCAACAGGGCCGTGGCCGCCAGTGCCGGCAAAATGGGTTTATCCTGGGGGTTAAAGGCAGGAATATTATCAACGGTGCCGGCAAATGCCCCCAACGCAATGATGACCAGTAATGGCAATAATTTCAGCACCGACATCAGCAATTGTACCGCCGCGCCTTCGCCAATGCCGCGCATATTAATGGAGGTTAACAGCCAGATCATGGTTACGGCCACCGCAGCCTGAGCCAAAGGATTGCCCTCCAGCACCGGGATTAACGAGGCCATATAACCGGCAAATGCCACCCCAATAGCGGAAATGGCAAACACCACCGCCAGCCAATATCCCCAACCCACCAGAAAGCCTGCCAGATCCCCAAAGGCGTCATGGGCATAGGCATAGGGGCCGCCGGTCCGGCTGGTCCGGCTGGCAAGACGACCAAGAACTAGCGCGATCAGAATGGCCCCACAGCCGCTGAGTACCCATCCCAGAAATCCCAGCGCTCCATAAGGCACCATGACCGCCGGCAGTAAAAAAATGCCTGAACCGATCATTACGCCTACGGTCATCGACCAGACTTTCCAAAAGCCCAGACTGGCCTTGGAGGCTTGGGATCTGGCGCTGTTCACGGGGTGAACCAGCGCAGGGACATACACGACAGTCCGGCATCAATCATGCCGATCTGGCGGGTGTCCAGCGGTACAAGTGCAAAGCCATGCTGGGCCAGTAAGTTCAGGGTTTTTGGAAATTGAGAGCCAACCATCACCACATCATTGACGCGCAGGGCATTGGCTGCGGCCTCTTCGCCCTCGGGCACCAAAATAACATTCAGATGATCAAACACCCCCGATCGGGCCAGCCGCTTGGTGCAAAGCACCCTATCTTCGGACAACAGCGAACAATCGGTTTTAAAGTGCAATACGTCAGGGGGCGTGTGTACAATTCTGCCGTTAATCCCCAAGGTCTCAAGACAGGAGATCAGGCCCTGTGCGCCCGCTTCATCGGTGCGGGCCGAAAGGCCGATCATCACCGTGTCCGGCGTGACCAGCACATCGCCGCCCTCTACGTGTCCGCCTTCGGGCAAGGTGAGCACAGTGTCAAAATGATCCTGTAAAACCGGCAGGATGGCTGCTATTTCGCCGGCCCGAGTGGGCGCGCCAGAGTGCAAGGCAATGGCGCCCTGGGTGAACACCAAAGCCGGATCTTCGACAAAAATGGCATCTGGAAATTCGCTTAGGGCGGGCAGCACCGTGACCTCTACGCCAGCGCCTTTAAGGGCGGCGATATAGGCCTCGTGCTCGGCAAGAATGCCTTCAAAATCGGGATTACCTACATCCTCGGCACGCAGGCCCTGCACCACTGATGGGGCCGGGCGGCGCACAATGGCGCGGTTAAACTGGCTGACGGGGCGGGGGTTCACGGCTGAAACCGGCGGTGCGATCCGCCATCCTTGATGATTACATGGGCGGCATTATGCCCGGGCGCGCCGGTAACCCCGCCGCCGGGATGGGTGCCGGCGCCGCACATATAAAGCCCCTTTACGGGGCCGCGATAGCTGCCATGGCCCAGTACGGGGCGCGCCGACCAGAGCTGATCAATGGTCATATTGCCATGCATGATGTCGCCCGCGATCAGGCCAAACTTGTCTTCCAGTCCCTTGGGCGAGAGGCGCGTCTGGCCCACAATCGAGGCGCGAAAGCCCGGTGCATGGTGTTCAACTGTATCTAAAATCACATCGGCGGCAGCCTTTTCGGTCTCATTATCCCATTCCCGCCCATCCGGCAAAGTGGGGGCGAATTGCTGGCAGAACAGACTGGCCACATGGCATCCCGGCGGGGCCAGGCTGTCATCCACCACCGAGGGGATCAGCATTTCCACAATGGGGTTTTTCGACCAGCCATCGCGCTTGGCATCCAAAAAGGCGCGGTCCATATAATCCAGCGTTGGGGCCAAAATTATGCCGCTTTGATGGTGCGGGCCGGGTTCGGGCTTGGCGGTAAAGGTCGGCAGTTTATCCAGCGCCACATTCATGCGAAACGTGCCAGATCCGGTAACAAAGGACCGGATGCGTTTCAAAAAGTCCGCCGGCAGATCGGCGGCATCCATCAGGCGTTCATACAGCAATCGCGGCCCCACATTGGCGATCACGCGGGGGGCCATAATCTCTTCACCGCTGTGCAGGCGCACCCCGGCGACCTTGCCCTGATCCACCAGCACCTTGTCCACCGGGCTATCCAGGCTGATCTCCACCCCTAAATCCGTACACACCTTGGCCATGATCTGGGTGATGGTGCCCATGCCGCCAATGCAATGTCCCCACGCGCCCTTAATGCCGTTCACTTCGCCAAAGACGTGGTGCAGCAAGACATAGGCACTGCCGGGGGTGTCGGGGCTGGCATAATTGCCCACCACCGCGTCAAAGCCAAAGGCGGCCTTGACCGCCTCGCTTTCAAACCAGCCATCAAGATAGGTGCGCGCGCTTTTGGTAAAGAGGTCCATCACGTCGCGTTTTTGCTCAATCGGCAATTTACTGATCGGCAGGCCCTGCACCGCCGCACTGATCAAAGTGTTCAGGCCTTCGCCAAGGTTGGGCGGCGCCTTCAGGGCCAGGCTGCGCAGCACATTGGCGACATTTTCCAGTGCGTCATAATAGGCCGGCAGAACCTCTGCATCATGATCAGAGAATTTGCGAAATTCTTTTTGCGTGGCTTCCAGCCCACCGCCCAGTATCAGATAGCCGCCGTCTTCCTGTGGCAGGAAGTTAGAGACAGGCCGGGTAATTATCCGATAGCCATGTTTGGCCAGCGCCATATCTTCGATGACTTTTGGCTGTAACAGGCTGACCGTATAACTGGCGACCGAGTTCTTGAAACCGGGATGAAATTCCTCGGTCACGGCGGCGCCGCCAACGACGTCCCGGCGCTCGACAATGCGCACCTTCAGGCCTGCTTTGGCCAGATAAAATGCGCACACCAGGCCATTATGACCCGCGCCGATGATCAGGGCGTCACAGGGTTTTGTCATTTTGGATTTCCTTTATGGCTCCAGCCCGGGGCCGGGCGCTCTGGGCACCGCGCCTGGGGGATGATCCGGCGCATGGTTTTGCAAAACTGGCGCAAGCATACTTCGCTTTGGCCCAGCGGTCCCATGGAAAAACTGTGCGAGGCCATGCCCTCCTGCACGCGGGTGACAAGGGCCGTGTCTTCGGCATTGACCTGGCGGTTGATGCGCCAGTTCAGATAACGCGCGGCGCGCATTTCGCGGCGGTCATCGGGCAAGGCATAGCTGATTTCCCGGATCAGGGTCTGGGTGGGCGAGATCGGCAGGAATTGCATGAAATCCACCTGATCAGGATAAATATCAAAGGCCACATTGGGCCAGAATTTGAAATAGAGCCAGCGGCGTTTTTGCGCCGCCGGCAAATGATCCACATCGGGCAGAAAGTGTTGATACAGACGTTCGGACAGCGCCGCCGACGGGGTGTCTTGCAAGTCACCCCACATGCGGTCCACATAGGTGTTGGCCTCGATCCCGTATGAGCGGCCAAACAGCCGCGTCAGCCCCGGATGAGCCACCGGAATGTGCAGGCCATCGGAATAATTGTCGGCAATGTTTTTCCAGTTCACGGTGCGCGGACGCAAGGTGACGCGGCCAAGGGCGTGCAGGTCTTCAAAATGATAGGGCGTAATCTGGTCCTCGTAAGGGGCCATCATGTGTGCCACGGATGGCCCGCCGCCTTTTAAGCGAATGAAGAGAAAGCCGTGCCAGTTTTCCAGCTCCACCGGGTGCAGATTGTGCTTGTCCGTATCCAGACCCGGATAGTCCTCGCGATAAGGCACACCAACCAGATTGCCGGCCAGATCATAGGTCCAGGCATGATAGGGGCAGGTGAGGCGGGCATTGCATCCCTCATTGCCATCCACCAGGCGCGAGCCACGATGGCGGCAGATATTGGTAAAGGCGCGGATTTTCTGATCCTGGCCGCGCACCACAATAACGCTTTCGCCAATAAAGTTCAGCGTCTGCCATTGGCCCGGCTTGGCAATATCATTTTCATGGCAGACCACCTGCCAGCTGGGGGCAAAAACCCGTTCGCATTCTGCACGGTAAAAATCCGCATCATCATAACACCATGCAGGCAAAGACCACCCGTCCAGCGGGTCGGTGGCGGCGTCGTGATTTTCCGGGTTATGCATTTGATGTTTTCATGGGCGGGCACCGTAAAATATCTCAAATCCCGATACAAGCGTGATCGGTAAAATCATTCTAATAAACAGACCCATTGCCGGTTTGTCGGCTTGATCGCGTTGATAAATTGGCCGAACATGCCGCCCCGGAAGGAGTGCTTGGGTGCGTATCTTTATTGCCGTTGTCATTATTGCCGCTTTGGTGGTGGGCTGGATGCGGGTTATGCGGCCCGCCGATTTGCCCGTGGATCAAGGGTTGCACCTTGATTATCCGGTATCGCCCGTAAATGGCCCGGCGCTGGTGGCGATCCAGCCCTGGCTGGACCAGCGGCATTATCAAAGCCCGCAAATTCTGGAACAGCATCTGGAAGGTTATTTACAGGCCGCCCGCGATGGCGGGGCCATGGAGGCGGGCTCGATTGTGGTGTTTCCCGAACATATTGGCACCTGGCTGGTGGCGGCCAAGGCCCCGGTCATGGGGTTTCGCGCCCGCAAAACCGATACCGCCATGGCATGGCTGATTGTGCGTCATCCCTTGCGTTTTGTCCGCGCCTATTTTGGCTCTGACGAGCAGGACCGGGCCGCCGCCGCCATCTTTCGTATGAAGGCCCCGGCCATGGCCCGTGATTATACGTGGGTATTTGGTCGGCTGGCGCAGGAATTTGGTGTCACCATAGTTGCCGGGTCCATTGTCTTGCCAAACCCGCAAGTGCGTGATGGCACGCTGCACCCGGGGCGAGGGCCGCTGTATAATGTGGGCGCGGTATTTCATCCCGATGGACAGATCGATGCGCAATTGGTGCGCAAAGTGCACCCGATCCCTTCCGAGGCCGGGTTTACCGCCGCCGCCCCGGCCTCTGAATTGCCGGTTTTTAATACCTTATCCGGCAAATTGGGGGTGCTGATTTGTGCCGACAGCTGGCACCCCGATGTCTATGAGGCCTTGCGGGGAAGGGGCGTGCAGACCATGGCGGTGCCGGCCTTTTTACAACCCGCAAAGGTCTGGGAAAGCCCCTGGCATGGCTATACCACCGGCTGGCCCAAGGATGCGGACAGGGGCGATGAATTACGCATTACTGAACGCCAGGCCTGGATGCGTTATGCCCTTGGTGGCCGCCTGACCAGCGCGGGTGCCGTGCGGGGCGCGACGGCATTTTTGCGCGGTAATCTGTGGGATTTAGGCTCCGATGGCGCCAACATTTTGGTCACCGCCGATGGGGCCTGGGTGGATGGGCATGCGGGCGGGGCATCGATATCCGCTTTGGCGCTGCGCACAGAACCCGGTATCGCTCCCCACCCGTAAGCCGAGCGAAGCCTTATTCACAGGATTCCTGGTGCTTTTTTGCAACGGCATTAGCGGCAATAAAACTGGCCTTCCATTGATCACAAATGGCAATGCCGGGGGCCGGATCCACGCCGATCAGGCCTCGCATATTGTCCTCCACCGCGTATTTGGCAAAGGTCATGCACGAGGTTTTTCCTTGCTGATACAGCTGTATGGATTGGCGAATGCGGCTAAAATCGTTGACCAGATTTTGCGATCCAGAAGAGCGCGATTGATTCAGAAAGGCTTCATAGCGGGTTTTGAAATCTTCATTCTTGCGATTGAACGCGGCGGCAGCACTATCATAGGCGTTCTTTGCCGGTATATAGCTGGATTGGCGGGCGCTGTTATAGCTGCGAATGGCTGCATTGACCGCATCAATGCCGGCATTGTACGCGGGATCGCTTTGATCGGCGGGCAGCATACTTTCCGCACTGTTAACCTCAGACTTCAGACTGGCCAACTCGGCTTTGGCGCTATCGACATCATCTTCCAGCGCGTTCAGGTCTTCATTTTCCTGCTCTAATTGCGCCTGTTCCTCATACCAGGGGGCAAAGCGCTGTTTGCGGGCAGCACTTTCAGTGACCAGCATGGCGTTGAATTTATTTGTATAATTTTTGTAGACCCCGTCCACATAGGTGCGAAAATTTTTCTTGGTCTGCTGATTGGTGGCCACATATTTTTTATAATCTTTTAGCCAGCTATTGCATTGGGCGGCATTTTTATTGGCCCCGGCCGCCTCGGCCGCGATGGCATCCAGCGCTTGTTGCATGGCGTTATTCATGCGCTGGCGTTGTTGGCGGGCTTCGCGGCGCACCATGGGTTCCAGATAATAATCGCCAAATTTTTCCAGATATTGCGCCTTTGAATTTTTCACCAAATCATAGAGAAAATAATTGAACATTTCGCGGCTGGTGGGCACCTTTCCCCGCGCCGAAATCCACCGTGAAGCCCAGGGGGCCAGGATCATTTGGTCCACAGCGGCCTCGTCATTCATCCAGCGGTCATACATTTTATCTTCGCGGGCGCGCATCTCGTCATAGACCTTGCTGATCTGTGGCCCAAAGGTCTTATTATTACGCATATAGGTGATCATATAACTGGGGACATAGGGCCGGTCATAGTCATCATCGGCGAACATGGCGGCGGTGAAGTTTTCATAGGCTTTGGATTGCTTCAGGCCATTAATCCACACTTGTTCCATGGATTTCATGCCCGATGCCACGGCCTTCATCACGGTAATATACTGGCCAATGCCGGGGGTGTATTTAGCGATCAGAAACTCCGAGCCAACCTTGCCCGCAGTATCAAAATCGCCAGCGCTGGCGGCCTCGATAACCTTTAACAAATCCAGCCCTTCGGAGGGTTTGAAAACATCCTTGCCGAATACAGTATCGAACGAATTTTGAAACTGTTTGTCGGCAATTTTCTTGAAGTCTTTTTCATTCTTCTCGGCGGCCTTTTTGGCTTTTTCCCATTTAGCCGCCAGGGCCGGGTCATCATGGCTCATATTGGCCAGCATGGCTTCCCAGTCATCGGCCCGGGCGCTGGGCGCGCCCAGTCCCGCCAGGACCAGTGCCAATACAAAAATCATCAAACCAAAGCGCATGGCCGGTCCCCTTACTCAATACATTGTCGTCCCACACTTTCTTTGACAGGATTTAGGACACGGCACAATAAATTGTTTTGCAAAGAAATTTTCCATTTTCGACTATGGTTGATGGACTTGCGTCCGGGGCTGGGTATTCTGCGCCCGATGGAAACAGAAATTGAAAGCCTGCTGCCGCATATTTTGCGGCGTGAAAACATTGCCCGTTACGAGGATGGCGCGGTGCTGATCGGTGATCGCTCGGCCTATCCTTTTGAAAAAAGTTTTGTGCGCTGTGATAGCGTCGAAGAAGTGGCTGTGGCCATTGAAACCATGGTAACGCAAGGGGTGGGGCCGTGGGTGGCGGCGGTGCATGCCATGGCCATGCGCGCCGATCAACTGGGTGGTGAAAGCGCTGCGCAACACTATGCTGGCTTGCTGGCCGCCAAAGAACGCCTGATCCAAACCCGGCCCACCAACACATTGATCCGCTATCGGCTGGAGGATGTGTTGGCCGTGGCCAAAACGGCGCTGGATACGGGGGCCGATGTGGGCGTGGCCATATTGCACCGGATTACCCAAATTCTGGACCAAATGTATGCCTATTATGGGCGCCGCGCCGCCTTTGGGGCGGATCTACTGGCCGATGGCGACGGGGTGCTGACCATGTGTTTTGCCGAGACCGCGTTTGTGCTGACCATGGCGCTGGCCAAAAAGGCGGGCAAGAGCATCACCGTCTATGTGCCGGAAACCCGGCCTTATCTGCAAGGGGCGCGATTAACCGCGCCCAGCCTGCATGAAATTGGCGTTCCAGTGCAATTGATCTGCGATAATATACCGGCGGCCCTGATGGCCGAAGGGCGCATTCAGAAATATATGACGGCGGCGGATCTGATCACCATGGATGGCCATGTGGTCAACAAGGTCGGCACGTTTCAAAATGCGGTAACGGCCAAATATCACGGTATTCCCTATTATGCCTTTGCCTGGGGCTGTGATCGTACCAAGCCGGACCGCGCCAGTATCGAGATCGAATATCGCGATCCGGCCGAGATACGTGCTTGCCGGGGCACGGCCACCACATTGGCAGAAATTCCGGCGCTATATCCTGCCTTTGATATTACCCCGCCGGCCCTGGTGGCGGGGGTGATTACCCGCCATGGGGTGCTAAGCCCGTTCGATTTGCAAGAAGGATTTGAGTAATGGTCGCAGCAATTATTGGCGGTACGGGCATGTATGCCATCAAAGACCTGGATCTGCACGAGGAGACCATCAAGACCCCCTATGGGGCGGTGCCGATCCGCCGCAATGATGATCTGGTGTTTCTTAATCGCCATGGCCCGAACCACAGCGCCCCGCCGCACAAGGTGAATTACCGGGCCAATATCAAGGCCTTGGCCCAATTGGGGGTAAAGCGGGTTTGTGCCACCTTTGCCGTGGGGTCGATCAATCCGGATTTTGCCCTAAAAGTGCCGGTGATTTTGGATGATTTTATTGATTTTTCATCGGGGCGGGAACACACGTTTTTTGATACTATGAAAAACGGCGTTGGCGATGTGGATGTCAGCGTGCCGTTCTGTCCGGTGCTCAGCGATGCGCTGGAAAAAGAGGTAAGCGCCCTTGGCCTTTCCGTGCGCCGCGGCGGTGTTTATGCCAGCACCAATGGCCCGCGTTTTGAAAGCCCGGCCGAGATCCGCGCCTATCGCACGTTGGGCGCCGATGTGGTGGGGATGACCCTGTGTCCGGAACTGCCTTTGGCGCTGGAACAGGGGATGAGCTATGCGGGGCTGGCGTTTTCCATCAATTGGGGGGCGGGTATGACCCCAACGATCGAGCTGGTCCACGATGATATTGACGAGATTAAAACCAATATGTTGCGCGCCATGATCAACACCCTGGCCGCCACCCGGGATGATCAGTGTACCCCGGCGCGGATATTATAGCGCTTTGGCCTTGCCCATTTGGGCATTGACCACTGGCTCGCGCCAAAAGGCATAGGCCAGCACTAAAGCGGCATAAAGGATCAGCGTGGCAAAGCCGCCAACACCGATAAAATGCCGGCTGAGATACATGCCAAAGGCATAAATCATCACCGCCAGAATTGGCAGAACTTTGGTGGCCCAGATGGGCAGTTTGAACGGCGCCTTGGCATAGGCCTCTGGCTTGCGATTGCTAAGGTTATAGAGCGCCACCACCGGGAACAACCCAAAGACAATGCCCACGGCATTACCCAATATGGTCACATAGGCCAGGCTCATCCCGGTCAGGATCGGGGTGATACCCACCACAAAGAACAGCGACAGAAAAATATACGGAATGCCAAACCGGTTTTTGGCGGCCAGCGGTTCGGGCAGCCAGCCATCTTCGGTGGCCATATACAGCCCCTTTGTGCACCAGGCAAAAATGGCATTTAATGACGTGACCAGCGACAACATGATACCCCCCGCCACAAAGGCTACGTATAACCCCGGCGGAAAGATAATCTTGGCCACCGCGGCCAGATTTTTACCGGCCACCTCATCCAGCGGCAAAACCCCGGTGGCGACAATGGCAATACCCACATAGAGAAGCGTGACCAGCACCAAGGATGTACCCATCACCAGCGGGATCAGCCTGCCGGGGTTTTTGGTCTCCCC
>WFTT01000013.1 GCA_015485335.1 Robiginitomaculum sp. | reverse complement strand
TACTTCCGCAATGCAAAGGCCCAGCATATCGGTCAAGCTGTCGGCCCTGCACCCGCGTTATGAATTCACCCAGGCCGACCGGTGTGTGCCAGCGCTGGTCAACAAGCTGATCGCCCTGGCGCAGATCGCCAAGGAAGGCGGCATTGGCATTACCATTGATGCCGAAGAGGCGGACCGCCTGGAAGTCTCCCTCATGGTGCTGGAAGCACTATTAATGGCGCCCGAACTGTCGGGGTGGGATGGTCTGGGCTTTGTGGTTCAGGCCTATGCCGGAGCCATTCGTTATCTGGCCAGCATTGTCGGCAATTATACTTCCGCAATGCAAAGGCCCAGCATATCGGTCAAGCTGTCGGCCCTGCACCCGCGTTATGAATTCACCCAGGCCGACCGGTGTGTGCCAGCGCTGGTCAACAAGCTGATCGCCCTGGCGCAGATCGCCAGGGAAGGCGGCATTGGCATCACCATTGATGCCGAAGAGGCAGATCGTTTGGAAGTCTCCCTTATGGTGCTGGAGGCACTGTTGAAAGCGCACAAACTATCCGGATGGGACGGGCTGGGCTTTGTGGTGCAAGCCTATCAGCGCCGCGCCATGGCGGTTCTCGATCACCTGATCCAGCGCGCAACAGATACCCAGAGGCGGCTGAATATCCGGCTGGTCAAGGGGGCCTATTGGGATATGGAGCTAAAGCGCGCGCAGGAATTGGGCCTGTCCAGCTATCCGGTTTTTACACGCAAGGACTACACCGATGTCAGCTATCTGGCCTGTGCGCAAAAAATGCTGGGTGCGCCAGAACAGATTTATGCCCAGTTCGCCACCCATAATGCACAAACCGCGCTGGCGGTTGATTATATGGCCAAAAAAGCCGGTGTGGCTTTTGAGTTTCAACGCCTGCACGGCATGGGAGAACGCCTGCATGCGGCGCTTATGGACCAAGGCGGGGTGCCCAGCCGCATTTATGCCCCGGTCGGCCAGCATCGCGATTTGCTGCCCTATCTGGTGCGCCGCTTGTTGGAAAACGGGGCTAATTCCTCTTTCGTCAATCAACTTACTGACAACAAAACCGATATTGCATCCCTGGTGCGTGACCCTGTTGAAAGGGTGCAATCGCGAACTTCCGGCAATGGCTATGTCATCCCCCCACCCCAAAATGCCTTTGGCATGACGCGCCTCACCGCCCAGGGGGTGGACTGGACCCAGGCCAAAGAGGCCGACGCCTTGCAAACGCTCTTGGCCAAGGCACCCCACTATGTGGCAGCCTCGATCGTGGGGGGCAGAGAGGGGCAAGGCCCCACCACAGCTATCCGGGCACCCTTTGATCAGAACATCGAAATCGGCCAGGCCTTTTATGCAGGGCCTGAGGCCATAGATATGGCAATTGATCTGGCCCAAAAATCCGATTGGACAAAGGGGCGCAACAGAGAAAGGACCAGCGGCTGTCTGCGCCGCGCCGCCGATCTTCTGGAGGCGCGCCGGAATGAGTTTATCCAGCTTTGCGTGTGGGAAGCCGGCAAAACCATTGCCGATGCCATCGCCGAAATTCGCGAAGCGGTAGATTTTTGCCGCTATTATGCGGATCAGGCCGATCTTCTGGATCCCGAAAAGCACGTCCCCCTTGGCATCGTGGCCTGTATATCCCCGTGGAATTTCCCGCTGGCAATTTTTATGGGCCAGATCACCGCCGCTCTGGCCGCGGGCAATACGGTGATTGCCAAACCAGCCGTACAAACGCCCTTGATCGCTCACCGGGCGGTAAAGCTCTTGCACGAGGCAGGCATTCCCGAAGATGCCCTGCACCTTGTGATTGGTGATGGGGCCATGCTGGGCAATCATTTAAGCGCCCATCCATCCATTCAGGGCATTTGCTTTACCGGCTCGACCCGCACCGCCAAAACCATTACCCATCATCTGGCAGACACCGGCCGCGCGCTGGTCCCCTTGATTGCCGAAACCGGCGGGGTGAATGCCATGATTATCGATTCAACTGCCTTGCTGGAACAGGCGGTCAGCGATGTCATGGCCTCGGCCTTTCACAGTGCCGGGCAACGGTGTTCTTCGTGCCGTCTGGTCTGCATACAGGATGACATGGCCGACGCCTTTATCGACATGCTTTCCGGCGCCATGGATACGCTGGTCATCGCCTCGCCCACCAAGCGCCAATGCGATATTGGCCCGGTGATTGATGCGTCGGCCAAAACCATGATTGACACTTATATAGAGAAAATGCGCGATCAATTTCGCGTGTTGGGGGAAACCCTCATGCCCGATGACGGTAAGAGCGGTCATTTTGTGGCTCCTATCGCATTTGAAGTTAACGCCGTAGCCGATGTAAAGCGCGAAATCTTTGGCCCGGTCCTGCACGTGGTGCGCTATGCGGCTAATGATCTGGAGATACTTATCGATCAGATCAATGCCTTGGGCTATGGCCTGACCCTTGGTCTGCACACCCGCATTGACCACCGCATTGATGAGATTGCCGCCCGTACCCGCATTGGCAATATGTACGTGAACCGCAACCAGATCGGCGCGGTGGTGGGGGTCCAGCCCTTTGGCGGCGAAGGCCTGTCCGGCACCGGGCCAAAGGCCGGCGGCCCGCACTATCTGCGCCGTCTTACCCGGCCTTTGACCTCCTGCGCCCCTGACCCTTCGCCCAGCACAACAACCACAAAGGCAGAGCATGGCAAGGCCGTGCAAAGCGCTGATTTGCGGCCATGGCGCAAGGCCGCTACGGACTGGGATCAGACATCACGCGAAACGCCATTACAAGCATTGCTGAGGGCGGTTGAGACCCACCACCCTTCGCGGGTGGCGGCTTATCAAGAGGCCGTGGAAATCTATAACCGGGCCTTTAAATTTCCCATTGACCTGCCCGGACCAACCGGCGAGACCAACAAACTATCCCTGCATGGCCGGGGCATTATGGTGTGTATGGGGCCAGAAAGCCCGGATATTCTGGACCGGCAGATTGCCAAATCTCTGGCCGCGGGCAATGCGGTTCTGGTGCTGTGCGCCGATGAACACAGGCCCTATATTGCATGGCTGGAAGAGGTATTGCGCAACCATGGCGCGCCCCATGGGCTGGTAACCCACTTGCCACCGGCACATATCCATAATCTGTTGAACGCCGATATTGGTGCGGTGATTACGGACCGGGCAGATCGGCAGGCGATTGCCGGTGCTCTGGCGCACCGCGAAGGGGCCATTTTGCCAGTACTGAGCGCCAATGACGATATCGTGCTGTATGCCCGCGAGCGCACCTTGAGCATCAACACCACTGCGGCGGGGGGCAATGCAGCCTTGCTGGCACGGGTTTAAACGGCCCTGGTGGAGCTATTGTATGCGGAAGGATCACTCCACAGGTACCATTGCCCCGTTTGTCGGAATCGTGGTGCTCTCTGCTATCTGGCAAGACCAGCCATAATCTCAGCCGAACAGGGCAATCACCATGCAGTGGAAAACACGCCGAAGCGAATGGGTTCAACCCAAAGACGATGCCCGCACCGCCTTTGATGTGGATTATGCCCGCATTATCCATTCGGGCTCTTTTCGGCGCTTGCAGGGCAAAACCCAGATTTTAAACCTTGGCGACAGTGATTTTTACCGTAACCGCCTGACCCATTCCCTGGAGGTTGCGCAGATTGCTACCAGTCTGGTGCGTCAGTTCAGACAAGACAATCAGGACCAACCCGTGTTTGATCACCTGCCCGAAGACAGCCTGATTCAGGTTTTGGGATACACCCATGATCTGGGCCATCCCCCCTTTGGCCATGGGGGCGAAGTGGCGCTGAACTATTGTATGCGGGACCATGGCGGCTTTGAAGGCAATGGCCAGACCCTGCGCATTCTGGCGCGGCTGGAAAAAATGTCTGGCAGTGAGGGGGCCGACCTGACCCGCCGGGCGCTGTTGGGAATATTAAAATACCCCATCCCGTTCTCAAAAGCCCATAACCCGGCGCGCGCCCCGCGCCTTATGAGCGGGCCAAGCGTGGTTCGCCTGATTAATCGGGATCAGTCCAAACCGCCAAAATGCTATCTGGATACCGAACAGGACGTGGTGGATTGGATATTGGCCCCTCTCCGTGCCAAAGACCGCAAGACCTTTTGCACCCCCAGCCCCAAAAAAGGCCAGCATAGCCGTGCGCGACACAAATCCTTTGATTGCAGTATTATGGATCTGGCCGATGATATTTCCTATGGCGTCCATGATTTCGAGGACGCCATTGCGCTTGGCCTGATTGATCAGGGACTTTTCAAAGGGGCCGTGGATGATGTGGCCTGTGCGTCCTTTCTGGATTTTCTGAAAGAAAAATATCCTGATCAATATGGCAACAATATCTATGACCGGTTTGTTGAACAGTTGTTTGCCGATGGAAATACCCGCAAGCATACAATCAGCCGTATGGTGGGCTTTTTCATCAAGAATGCCCGGATTGTGGAAAACAAAAACATGGACGCGCCATTATTGCGTTATCAGGCCAGTATGCGTGATGGCCCAGCACGTTTTCTTAAGGCCTTGAAAGATTTTATTTTTGCCAGCGTCATCAAAAGCCCAAATGTTCAACACCTTGAATTCAAAGGCCAAACCATGGTGGTATCCGTGTTTGAAACGTTTGCATCCGAGCCAAAAGCCTTTTTGCCGCGTGATGCCTACACTTTATTTGAGGGATCCGGCAAAGACGTGCGTATTATTTGCGATCACATTGCCGGTATGACCGATGCTTTCCTGATGAAGACCTATGATCGCCTGTTCAGCCCGCGCATGGGATCCGTTTTTGATCGGTTGTAGAACCCGTTTTTGAAGGCTGTTAAAAAAACCATTGACATATATTAGCATTTTGTAATATAAGGTTATGCTAATATGCACTGTCCGGCGATTGTTCGGACTTTACCCAGCCGTTGAACGCACATGTATGTGCGTGCAACCCAATTTTTCCCACATATTGAAAGGGGCCAGAAATGACCAGAAAAAGCTTACGAGAGAGCTGTGCCATCACGGCAATGGCGGCCATCACGCTATGCCTTGCCAGTACACAGCCCGCCATCAGCGCCCCTGCCCCATCCTTGTGGACGATGACTTCCACCACCACAGATGATCAGGTCACCCCCAGGGGCCTGACATTTTCTGCGACACAGTTAACCCTGAAAGCCGGTCAGGACATATTGGTAAAGTCTCCGACAGGGGCCCGACAGATCATGCATATCAGTACCATTACCCACCCTCATCTGGGTGGCATGGTGCTGCGTGCAGTTTCAGCCGATGGCAAGGACACACTGGACCTGGTAATTCAGGCCGGCCAGGCCTTTGGTGAATGGTCGGTACAGGGTACCACCACCCACATCATTCACTCCGATGCCAAAACCGGCCCGGTTTTGCTGGAGGCCAATGCGATCTCTCTTTTGCCCGCTCGTGTAGAGGTGGAAACCCTGACGGCGAAGGCCTTGCAATATCCTGTCGGCCCGGTGGTGGCCTGGATTACCCCCGATTTTGGAGACCGTTATGGCTTGTCCAGTGCCGCCCGTGTGCAATACCTGCTTGGTAAAATCAATCAGCTTCGGGCCGCGCAAGGCCAGGAAGCCATTGTTCTGGTCGCCACCAGAAAAGTGCAGACCCCAGACAATGATCCGGCCTTTGCCGCCAGCGGTATTACCTTTTCTGTAGCCCGCCCCCTGGCCGCCGATGACAGCCTGGCCCTGGCGGCGGCGGTTCTGCCCTCTTCGCGTTCAGTCAAAACCGGCGTTGCAGCCACCGCCTATGCCACCATCATCAATCCCGGGGCCAGTGATGCACTGGATTGTGGCCTGGTGATGAATGGTTCGACCCCGGCCGGCACCTTTCACTTTCAGGAAACCGATGCGGCAAACCTGCCCGTCGGCGTTCAGGACCAGACCGTCACCATCGCCGGGAACGCAGCACAAAGCTTTGTGCTCTCCTTTACCGCCAGTGCGGCCCAGGATCCCGGGCTGGAACTGCCGATTGAATTTTCCTGTTCCAATCGCCAGTCTGCGGTTATCGTTTCCGGCCTGAACACCCTGTTCTTCTCGGCCTCTGACACCGATGTACCGGATATTATTGCCATCAGTGAAACCGGCTCTGCGGTGGGTCTGAATACCGCCGCCGGTGTGGTGGATATGATTGACCGTGCCAAAGATGGCGCCTTTGTGGTTGCCACCGCCAATGTCGGAGCCGCAGGCGACATTGTCGTTTCTGCAAGTTCCAGCGCGTCGGCCGCCCTGCCGGTTAATTTGCTGGTATGTCAGACCGACCCGGCCGATGGCACCTGTCTGGCTCCGCCGGCGTCACAAACCAGCCTGACCATTGGCGCCGGGGACACCCCGTCCTTTGCCTTCTTCACCAGCTCGGACACCGTCTGGCCCTATGAACCGGCGGCAAACCGCATCAACATCACTTTCAAACAGAATGGGGCCATACGCGGTTCAACCTCGGTGGCGCTGCGCACCTTGCAAGGCACACCGGCCCTGCCCACGACCACCATTGATTACGAAGCGATTGCGGCCAATTTGCCGGCACATTTCACCACTGCCCCCAATAATCCGGGCAATGGCATGGGCGCCATGAATAACCGCTATCCGCTGAACGAAGATAATACCCCGGTCGGCAATCCGGTGACCAATGCCGGCGCCACGCTGGGACGGGTGTTATTCTATGACAAACGCCTGAGCATTAACGACACCATTTCGTGTTCTTCCTGTCATGAGCAATCCATTGGGTTTTCCGACCCTGATGTACTCAGCACCGGTTTTGAAGGTGGCCATACGGGCCGCCATTCCATGGGGCTGGCCAATGCGCGCTTTTATGCGCCCGGGGCCTTTTTCTGGGACGAACGGGCCGCCACTTTGGAAGATCAGGTCTTGATGCCCATTCAGGATGGTGTGGAAATGGGCATGACGCTCGGCCAACTCTTGCCGAAACTGCAGGCGGTAGACTTTTATCCTGGGCTGTTCACCAACGCCTTTGGCGATGCCACCATCACCGCAGATCGTATTTCCAAAGCCCTGGCGCAATTTGTACGTTCACTGGTCTCGACCAACTCCAAATTCGATCAGGCCTATATCAACGGCACCGTCGACAATCCGGATTTTGCTGGCACCTTTACCGCCCAGGAATTGCTGGGCAAGCGCCTCTTTATGCCGTCCCCCGGCTCGGGGGTTCAGTCACTGGGCTGTACCGCCTGTCATGGCACCACCACCCAAATCCTCAGCGTTGCCGAGAATAACGGGCTGGATGCCAATACGGATGCGGATCAGGGCTCTGGCAATGGCACCTTCAAGGCCCCCTCATTGCGCAATATCGCCGTGCGGGCCCCCTATATGCACGATGGGCGGTTTTCCACGCTGGAAGAAGTGGTCGAATTTTACAACTCCGGCATTCAGGATCACCCCAATCTGTCGGTGCATTTACGCGAAGGTGGCCCCGGTGGCCCACCGCGGCGCATGAACATGACCGCCGAAGAAAAAGCGGCTCTGGTAGCATTTCTAAAAACGTTGACCGATACCGGCTTTCTGACGGACAGCCGTTTTGCCGACCCGTTCAACAAACGCTAGAAGTCATAAAGATTAGAAATTTTGGGCGCGCACGCCGGTGCGCGCCCTATTTTTTTATGAAATGGGCACAGCAATAAAAGCAATGCGCCTCGCCATTTTCGTCCAGATCGTAATAAACCTTGGGATGGCCCAATGCGCCGCCACCACCATCACAGGCCACGCGATCCGTATCCACATAAACCGTTTTATGTGGCGGCAGTTTTTCGCTTTCATCCGTGACATGAGAATTTGGTGCCATTTTTGCGCTCCCGCATTGCCGTTTGCCCGTGAGGTGCATACTTATGCAGCCTATGCGCCGCGTCAACGCGCAAACAAGGGAAAACCACATTGAGCTACATCAACACCAAACCTGATCTGGCGCTGGAAACCATTGACCTGCGCAAAACCTATCCCGGCCGGCGCAAAACCCCGCCCATGGAAGCCCTCAAAGGGGTCAGCCTGCAAATCCCGCGCGGCTCTATTTTTGGTCTGCTGGGGCCCAATGGCGCGGGCAAATCCACCCTGATCAATATTTTTGCCGGCCTGACCCGCAAGACCAGCGGCATTGCCCGCATTTGGGACTTTGATATTGACGAAGCCCCGCGCCAGGCCCGCGCCGCCATTGGCGTGGTGCCCCAGGAAATCAATATGGACCCGTTTTTCTCGCCACTAGAAAGCCTGGAATTTCAGGCCGGGTTTTACGGGGTGCCCAAGCGCGAACGGCGCAGCCGGGAAATCCTGGAGGCCATGGGCCTGGCCGATAAGGCCAATGCCTATGTGCGCGAGCTGTCCGGGGGTATGAAACGCCGTCTGCTGATCGCCAAGGCGCTGGTGCATAATCCGCCAGTGCTGGTGCTGGACGAACCCACCGCCGGGGTCGATATCGAGCTGCGCCGCCAGCTTTGGGATTATGTGCGCGAGCTGCATTCGCGCGGCTCTACCATCATTCTGACCACCCACTATCTGGAAGAAGCGCAGGAGCTGTGCGACCAGATCGCCATCGTCAATCATGGTGAGGTGGTGGCATGTGAACGCAAGGATGACCTCTTGAAACGGCTTGACCACAAAACCCTGGTAATTGATCCGGTCGAGCCTCTGGACGCCGTGCCGGCGAACCTATCTGCCTATGACGCCACTTTACGCCCCGATGGTGCTCTGGCCATCACCTATCAGTTTGGCCGCCAGTCGGTTGCCGAACTGATTGAACAGGTCCGCGCCGCCAATATCCGCATCAACGATCTGCAAACCGTCGAGCCGGATCTGGAGGACGTGTTTCTGGCCCTGACCTATAACCAGCCAGATGGTGATGATCCCACAGCGAAAAGCGCTTGAGGAAGTTCGCCCGGCGCGCTACACCACGGCCATCCGGCCAGGTGGATACCACCTACCCCCTACGCACCCGTAGCTCAGCTGGATAGAGCGCTGCCCTCCGAAGGCAGAGGTCACAGGTTCGAATCCTGTCGGGTGCACCAAATTTCACTTAATTTTCAATGCATTATACGAATTTAAGAATGACAGTCTTTGTAATAATTTACATGGGGTACCTAGGGGGTACCAAAGAAGACCCTTCTGCGTAACATCCAATAC
>WFTT01000012.1 GCA_015485335.1 Robiginitomaculum sp. | reverse complement strand
GCGATCTGACGGGCAAGGATCTGGCTGGGGCCAGTTTCTATGGGGGTGGGTTGATGCTGTCCTTTGCCGCCATGCAGTTTTTGTTCTCGCCCATTGTTGGTAATTTAAGCGACCGTTTTGGCCGTCGCCCCATTTTGTTGCTGTCCTTGGGGGGATTGGCGATCAATATGGTGCTGATGGCGTTGGCGCCGACCCTGTTATGGCTGTTTGTCGGGCGTATTATCTCCGGGGTTTTTGGGGCCACCATGTCCACGGCCAGCGCCTATATCGCCGATGTTTCGCCGCCGGAAAAACGCGCCGCCAATTTTGGCCTGATCGGGGCTGCCTTTGGGGTTGGCTTTGTTTTGGGGCCGGTCATTGGCGGCGTTTTGGCCCAATATGGGGTGCGCGCGCCGTTTTATGCGGCGGCGGCCCTGACCTTTATTAACCTGCTTTATGGGGTGTTTGTGCTGCCCGAATCGCTGGCCCCGGCAAAGCGCCGTCCATTTGAATGGCGCCGGGCCAATCCATTGGGGGCGTTTTACCATCTTCGCACACGCCCGGTCGTGCTCAGCTTTGCCTTCGTTATGCTTCTCTTTGGGGTGGCCAACCCGGTCTATCCCACCGTTTGGGCCTTTTACACCCAGGAAAAGTTTGGCTGGACGGCCTTTGATGTGGGGCTTTCACTGGGGCTGGTGGGGATTGTGTTTGGGCTTAGCCAGACGTTTTTTATCCGCTGGGCCATTCCCCGCTTTGGCGAGGTGCGCTCGGCGATGATCGGGCTATCGGTGCTGTCTATGGTGTTTACCGCCTATGCGCTCAGTCCGGTGGGATGGCTGCTCTATGTGATCATTTTAGTGTCCTTTCCAGCAGGGCTAACGGTGCCCTCCTTGCAGGGGATTATGTCGAACCGTACTTCGGAATCTGAACAGGGCGAATTACAGGGCGCCCTGGCCAGCATTGCGGCGGTGGGGGCGGTGATCGGCCCCATGTTGTTTGCCGGCCTTTTTGGAGTGTTCAGCGCCAAAGACGCCCCGGTCTATTTTCCGGGCGCGCCCTTTATGGCGGCCGCTGGTCTCTGCCTTGCTGGCTTGATTGGCCTGCGCTTTGCAGTCAAGAAAATGCGCGAACACCCCAAAGAAATTTCCCATCAGGATAAACCAGAACACCATGAGTAAATTTACATTTGACCTGAACGCCACGGACGGCGCGGCGCGCACCGGCGTGTTACATACGCCCCGGGGCGATATTCGCACCCCGGCCTTTATGCCGGTGGGTACGGCGGCCACGGTAAAGGCCATGACTATGGATATGGTCCGGGACGCCGGGGCGGATATTATTTTGGGCAATACCTATCATTTGATGTTGCGCCCGGGGGCCGAGCGCATGAAGCGCCTTGGGGGGGTGCACAAATTTTCCACCTGGAAAGGCCCGATTTTGACCGATTCGGGCGGTTTTCAGGTATTTTCGCTGGCGGCACTGGCCAAAAAGTCTGAGGAAGGCGTGGCCTTTCAAAGCCATATTGATGGCTCGCGCCATATGCTAACCCCGGAACGCTCTATCGAAATTCAGGCCGATCTGCTGGGTGCCGACATTTCCATGCAGTTTGACGAATGCACACCGTTTCCCGCCACCCATGAGGAGGCCAAAATCTCGATGGAGCTGTCCTTGCGCTGGGGCGCGCGCTCAAAGGCCGCCTTTGGGGCGCGCACCGATCAGGCGCTGTTTGGCATTGTACAAGGCTCTGTCTTTGAAGACCTTCGCGAGCAATCAGCCAAGGGCTTGATCGAAATGGGCTTTGATGGCTATGCGGTTGGCGGTCTGGCGGTGGGCGAGGGCTTTGATGCCATGGTACGCACACTGGATTTCACCGTGCCCATGCTGCCCCAAACCCATCCGCGTTATCTGATGGGGGTAGGGCGCCCCATTGATATTATCGAGGCCGTGGCACGCGGCATTGATATGTTTGATTGCGTGATCCCGACGCGCTCTGGCCGCCATGGTCAGGCGTGGAGTGATGCCGGGCCGGTCAATTTGAAAAAAGCCTGTTTTGCCGAAGATTTGTCGCCGCTGGATGAAACCAGCGATTGCCCGGCCAGCCGGGATTATTCGTGCGCTTATTTGCACCATCTGGTGCGGGCCAATGAATATTTGGGCGCGATTTTGCTCTCCTGGCACAATATTGCGTATTATCAGGGGCTGATGGCGCGTATCCGGGCCGCGATTGCCGCCGGAACGCTGGAGGCGCTCCGACAGCAAAT
>WFTT01000011.1 GCA_015485335.1 Robiginitomaculum sp. | reverse complement strand
CGTTCGCAATATTGATGCCTGGTATGACGCCTTTGATGTGAAGGAGGGCGACGCTATGTATCTGCCACCAGAAAAACGGGTCAAAATCTGGTAATTCAACCTCAACCCCCAATGAAACCCGCGCCGGAGTGCTCTGGCGCGGGTTTTTTATTCTGGCATTGGTGCCGGGTGGGTGAAGACGTAATCGTTCTTTGCCATCGGCGTGTGACAGGCAAAACATTCCTGCACAAAATCGGCATCTTCGCCATAGGGTTTTTGTTCCTTGCCTAACCAGCGGGCAAACCCCCAGCCGCCAGTTTGCATATATTTACGCGCGTCCTTGACCATAAATTCGGCATGGACGAAGGCACCGGGCACGGTGGCATCGGGCCAGTCGTCCTCGTGCACCTCGTCTTTCCAGACCAGCTTGGCCAGGATACTGCCATCCGGCCATGGATTGGCGTTGCCTGCACGCGCCGCCTTTTGCGCAATGTCATTGCCCAGTATCGCCCGCAAGCTGTCATTATCCGTGCGGTGACTGACTGCAATGACGGCCCAATCCTGATAACCTTGTGGCAAGGCAATGCCATTGGGCGCCGGGGCAATTTTCTTGGCAGAAACCGGCGCAGAGCGGCCCGCGGAACATCCGGTTACCAGTATAGCGGTTGCCAAAAGCAATATGATTTTCAGTTCTGCACGCATGTTGATTCCCCATTTGTTGAGAGAAGACCATCCTGGCGCATTTTCGGGATGAATACAGCCAGTAAAATACAAATTACGCATTAGGGTCAGGACCTATTAATTTCATCCATTCTGCGTGAACAGATTTTGGGCTTGAACAGGAGAAAGGATGAAATTAATAGATCCTGCCCCTAGTCAATGACACTTGACGTTTTATGGGCCGCATATTATGTAAAGCTTGTTTGACTTATGGAGAAGGTAATGCCCCTTCAAAAACGACAATTTCTGCTAAGGGGTTTCGGGCTGTTACTGGTTTCCCTGGCGCTGGAAGGGGGGGCGCGCACCTTTATCCCTCGCGACAACCTGCCCTATGCTCTATCGGTTTTGCGCTATCTTTTCCCGGTCCTGCCGCTATTGGCCATTATCCCGCTCGCCAGTAAGTATTTTCAAAAATCTGCCGGTGCGCCGTTATCTTCGCGCCGCGCCGCGCCGGTACGCCGTTATATGGAACGTCTGGGTACCAGCATGGTTCTTTATGCCGTATTTCTGATGGCCTCTATCGTGGCGCTAAACCAGTTTTCCCTGTCTTTGCATATCAAAACCCTTTTGGCGGTGCTGACGGCGCTGCCGATTGGCGGGGTGATCTGGGCGGTGGCGCGCTTTATGGTTGATCCCGATGTGGATGAATTTGAACGCATGATCCTGACCCGCAGCCTCCTGCTCAGCACGGCCCTGATGCTCTTTTTCACCGCCATCTGGGGGTTTCTGGAGAACTTTGCCCAAGCCCCGGACTTCCCGCTTTATCTGATGGTGCCCGTTTTCTTTGGCCTGTTTGGCATCGTGCAATACTTTGTCCGCCGGGGGTTTAAATGAAAATTTCTGTAAATATTTTACGCTCAGACCTGATTTATTATCCAGTAATTGCTATAATACTGGGGCTTTCCTGGGCCTTGGGGCAGGTCTCGGTTATGCACTTGATCAGTAACGATATAACCTCTCCATTGAACCTGTTTTATATGGTGCTACCCCTTTTACCTTTATTGGCGATTATTCCATTAGTCATTGTGCGGCTGAGGCTGTTAAGGGCGAGGGACAAACACCGTTATAAAAACATATATGTATTTTTGAGTGTTTTACTTTTTGCCGTCTATTCAATTGCTGCCGTAGTGCTCTTGTTCCTGCAAGGCTTGCCGGTTGAACGCATATCCTTGCTGGCGATGTTGATCACCCTGCCCATTGGGCTGACCATGGCCGTGGTATTGGACGAGGCTAAATTTGATGAATTTTATGGCGCGGTGATGACGCGGGCCGCTATAATCAGCATTGCCTTGACTCTCTTTTTCACCACCACCTGGGGGTTTCTGGAAAGCTTTGCCCAAGTCCCGGACTTTCCGCTTTATATGATCT
>WFTT01000010.1 GCA_015485335.1 Robiginitomaculum sp. | reverse complement strand
GGTCAATAAGGGTACGCGAACCGAAAGTTGCCAGATAGTGAGATTCAGTTTGAAGGGATTTATAAATTTCCTTGAGTATTTCTTGCAATATTGGGTCCGGCAAATCATCAAACCACGCGGGTATTACCCGATAGCTAACGGGTGGATAAATGGAAGTATCCCAATCCTCTTGCCACTCAGATTCACCAATTTGGAAAACATTTTCAGAAAACAACGTTTTCTTAACAAGAGCCAAATTCTCGCAACCGCAGCATTCAACAATTAGCGATTTGTTTTTTAGCCAGAATTCGCCGTCATCGACATGCTTTTCATAAACACCACGAACAAAGTGGTTGGTTTCGCCTTTGCAGACGTTGCAAAAGAACTTCTCAATTGTTTGTTTCTCGGTATCATCGGTCATCAATCGTTCCAATTGATTTCATAAATTGTTGTGCCAATTATCAATTCTCCATGATCCTACGGCGTATTGCCATTTCAAATTTGTCTATTAGCCATCAACTCAGCTTGCTTGATGACCAATTGCGTTGCTGTTTCCTGCGCGTCTGGTGGGTAACCGTATTTGGCCAATAACCTGCGTACCGTTCTGCGCATATCCGCCCGAACGGTTTCGCGCTGGGTCCAGTCCAGGGTGGCTTTTTCTTGATGCTTTCGGCAAGTTCGCACGCAATATTTTTAAGAATGTCGTCTTTTAACAATTCGCGGGCCGATGCATTATCGGCCAACGCCTGATAGAAAGCACCTTCTTCTTCGGACAGACCGGATTCTTTGCCTTGCTCGATGTCTTGCGTGATTGTTTTTGCCAAGCCGATCAACTCTTCGATAACTTTGGCGGTGGTTATTGCGCGGTTGGAATAGCGCATCAGCATAGTTTCCAACGATTCCCGAAAGCTGCGTGATTGCACGATATTGACTTGTTCGCGGCTTCGGATTTGAACTTATTTAAAACAGCGGAAAGTTCGTTCAGTTGCTTCTTAGTCTCTTCATTATTACCCAACATTACATTCACCATCACCAACTAAAGTTGTAAAAACATGAATTAAATAAATTCTAAAATCAATACATTCCTAATGCCCGCAATGTCCATAGACCAAATCAAAATTTATTTAGCTATTAAAGTTTTCCATTGGGCATGATGCACGCTTTGACTTACTTAGCTGCTCCGCCCACCTCTCCAATTCATTACAAAATTGGTTCGACGTTTCCGTGCCTAAGTGCACCAATTAAATTGTCCTATCGCGACGGCAAGCCGTGGCTTTGAGCACAGGATTACCCATCAATACTAAACGCCAATACGCGGCTTATCTCTGTGAGCGAGCGGGTGGATTGCTCCTGCCAGATATTAAAGGCCTCTTGCGTAGCCTTCATGGCTTTTTGCGATGATGGGGCTTTGTCCACCACGCCTTCGGCGATCAGACGCGCCACCACATCACGGGAAAAGACAAATCCGTCCACCCCCATAGAGCGCAAAAAATAAGGCCCCGTATTGCCGCCAAGGCGTGATCCGCGCTTTTTCAGAACGCTCAGCAGGCCCACATAATCCTCCGCCGGCCAGGCGGCGAAGGCCTGTCCTGCGCGCTCATAATCACCGGCAAATTCATCCAGAAATACGGCGTTCTGTTGGACCGAGCGGATTTTGGTGCCATGGCGCACAATGCGCTTATCACTGACCAGCCGGTCGAAATCCTCGTCATGCAGCAAGGCACAATGATCCAGATTAAAGCCCTGAAAAGCCTCTTCAAAGCCCGGCCACATGCTGTCGACCACCTTCCAGTTAAAGCCCGCCTGAAAGATGCATTTGGTCATACAGGCAAGCCAGCGATCATCAGGAATTTTTGCCAGTTCCGCATTGGGTTTTGGCCTGGCCAACAAGGATTCAAGCGCCTTTTCACCACCCTTGCGCTTGGCCGCAATGGCATAAATATCCTCAAAATGCTGCATGATTATGCTTCCTCCAACAGGTTTAAAGCCCGCAAAGTGGTGCGGGCCGTGCGCCACAATTCTTCTTCGTCATGGACCAGCTTGCTGAGTACATTTAACCCAACCAGCAGATTTTTTACCGCCAGGGCTAATGCGTGTACATCGGTATCGGGACCCAGTTCGCCAGTATCCACTCCCCGTTGTAAAAGCGCCTCAAAACGTTTGATATTGGCCAGCATGGCCGCCTGTAATTTCGGGCCAATAGTATGATGGGTGCCGCACAATTCGGCCACCCCATTGACCACAAGACAGCCACGCGCCTCCGGGTCTGCCGCCCGGACTTTGCAGATGGCGCGAAAGGTTTCGCTGAACAGGGACTTGATGGATTTGCCCGGATCTACCTCTTTTAAGGCTTTATCGGGCGAGCCGCGCATATACAGGGCCAGAGCCTCGTCAAACAGCCGTTCGCGATCCCCAAAGGCGTTATAAAAACTCGAGCGCGTAATCCCCAGTTTTTCAGACAACGCCTTGACGGAATTGGCCTCATACCCCTCTTTCCAAAAGGCATTCATGGCAAATTCCACCGCCTGTTCACGATTAAATTTTGATGGCCGGGCCATAGGAGTTTCCTTTGGAAAATAATGTCAGCTTATGTATTGTACATTCATGTACATAATTATATACGGGTTTTGTACATATTTGTACATAACAGGGTTTGTCCCCCGCCATCAAGTCAGGAGTTTTCCATGTCTGCTTTTTTTATTGCCACCTCCACCATCAAGAACCCAGCGAAGTTTGCCGAATATGGTGCCAGGGCCGGCGCCAGCCTGGCCCCTTATGGGGGCAATTTGGTCATCAAGGGAAAGGCGGTGGAAACACTGGCCGGAACAAGCAACCATCAGGCGGTCGGTATTATCCGTTTTGATAATATGGAGGCTTTGAACAACTGGTATCAGTCGCCGGAATATCAGGCCCTGATCCCTTTGCGCAACGAAGCGGTGGATATGACACTGGTTACCTATGAGGAACCTGCATAGCTCCTCTACTCTTCTCGTAAAACCTGTTGCGCAGGCATTTACCGGGTAACACCGGCCAATGCCTGCGCTTTCTTAATGTAAAATTCGCCTTGCGAATCTATTTACATACTAGTAGGTATGCTTTTAACATCCCCTAGTCTGAACAACACCAGACCAGGTACAGCAGAGTAATTCAGCAATGCCTTCCTGTTGAGAAGGCCGCAAACCGGCCAGAGGCTTTGATGCCATGAAGAATGCACGCCAGCCCAGCCCCAAACGCCAGCAATTGCTGGATGCCGCCAAGGCCCTGCTGTGGGACATGGGTTATGAATCCATGAGTCCCCAAAGAATCCTGCAAAAGAGCGGCGCCGGCCAAGGCAGCCTGTATCACCATTTTGACGGCAAAAGGGCGCTGGCCAGCGCGGCGTTGAACGAAATGGAAGCAGAAATGCGTACCAGTTTTGATCAGATATTTGCCACCAGAACGCCACCATTACAGCGCCTGCGGAGCTATTTAACGCAAGAGCGCGACGGCCAGAAGGGATGCCGACTGGGCCGGCTGGCCAATGAAAGCGCCATTGCTGATGAGGCCCTGCGCGCGCCGCTGGGGCGCTATTTCTCGCATGTGCAGGCGGTGATTACCCAAACTCTGGATGAAGCGGTTCATGGCGGCGAGCTGCCCTCCCCCAGCCCCACCACTGATATCGCCGCCACTTTGGTTGCGGTGGTACAAGGCGGTTATACCCTTAGCCGTATCCACCAGGACCCGGTTCATATCAAGCGCGCCACCCAAGGCGCCCTAACCCTGTTGGATGCCCTGCGCCACCAATAATCCACCATAAACGGAGCCCGCCATGCGCCTTTATTATTCCCAAACCTCGCCCTATGCCCGCAAAATCCGCGTCGTGATAGAAGAAAAGGGCCTGGCAGATCAGGTAAATCTCGATCTGTGCAACCCGTTTAAAACTGCCGAAGAATTGAGAAAGGCAAACCCGCTTGGCAAGGTGCCGGCGCTAGTCCTGCCAACGGGTATGGTGCTTTATGACAGCCGGGTAATTGCCGACTATCTGGATGCACAAAGCCCTCGCCCTACTTTGATCCCGTCCAAGCATCCAAAACGGTGTGAGGTGTTGCGCCAACAGGCCCTGGGGGATGGCATTACCGATGCGGCCGTGGCCATGGTAATGGAAACCCGCCGCCCCGCAGACCAGCAATCATCACACTGGAAAGCCCGCTGGCATAGCGCCATCGTGCGCGCGCTGGATGAGCTGGAAACGCAAACAGATGTCTGGGATGACGGGCCGGATCTGGGCCAGATCAGCATTGGCTGTGCCCTGAGCTATCTGGATTTTCGCCTGCCCGACGTTGACTGGCGCCAAAACCGGCCCCGCCTCGCACGCGGATATGCAGACTTTGCCCGGCGCCCCTCCATGATGGCTACCCGCCACGAAGAATAGGACCCCGGATCAGATTTATGATTTACTTTGGCAATTGTGAATCACAATCTGGCAAGGACACAGACATGCAGGGCACGGTTTATCATCTGAACAAGGCAGATATCCGCCAATCAAAAATCGTTAACACGGACATTTCAGAAACACTGGCAGCGGGCGAAATATTGCTGTCCATTGATAAATTTGCCCTGACCGCCAACAACATCACCTATGCGGCCACCGGCGATATTATCGGTTATTGGCAGTTTTATCCCGCCCCAGCCCCCTGGGGCATTGTGCCGGTCTGGGGCTTTGCCACGGTCATTGCCTCGGCCTGTGATGGGATCAAAGCAGGCGAGCGTCTTTACGGCTTTTTGCCCTTTGCCAGCCACATCACCATGCGCCCGGGCAAGATCAAGCCGGGCAGCTTTATCGACGCCGCCGAACACCGCGCCAAGCTGCCCCCCATATACAATGACTATTTGCGTTTAGCGCCAGACACGCCCGCCAATACCCGCGCCGAAGATATACAAATGCTGTTCCAGCCCTTGTTCGCCACCTCGTTTTTGCTGCACGACTTTTTCATGGGCGAGAATTGCTTTGGGGCAAAAAACATCATTCTGGGCAGCGCCTCCAGCAAGACCGCCATGGGGTTGGCCCGCCTCTTTGCCCGTTATGCATCGCCGGATCGCACCGTCATTGGTCTTACCTCAACGGGGAATAAAGCGTTTGTGAAAGGGCTTGGAGATTATGACCAAACCCTTGGCTATGACGAGATCAGCGCTTTGCCCACCGATACGCCATCGCTTTACATCGACATGTCCGGCAATGCGCAGGTAAAACGGGCCCTGCACACCCATCTGGGCGATGCCATGGTCTATTCCTGTGCCGTAGGCATCAGCCACTGGGACCAGTTTGAAGAGCCCGGTGATATGCCCGGTGCCAAGCCCGCCTTTTTCTTTGCCCCCGACCATGCCCTGCGGCGACGTCAAGACTGGGGCGGTCAGGTTTTACAGCAAAAGATCGGTACGGAACTGATCGACTGGGCCAAAGAGGGCATGAGCTGGCTGGAGGTACGGCCCACTCACGGCATGGAAAATGCCGCGCAAATCTTTGCCGATATTCGCGATGGCAAGGCCAATCCACAGATTGGTCATGTCATTTCACTGGACGCATAAACAAAAAAGGACCGGTGATCACACCGGCCCTTTTCGTCAAATCTCAGAAACAATGCTTATTGCATGGCCACATAATCATTGGCCAGACGGTTCATTTTGAACAGGATCAGCGTGTTAAACACAATGTCCATCAGGACCACCATGGCAGCGATCCCCAGTCCAAAAATCTGAAACATGGATAATGGCAATTTGCCGACAACATCCAGCACCACAATCACCAACAGCGTAAAGAGTGGGATCAGGGATAAAAACAGGTCGACTACCGGCCCGTCCTTGCCCACGCGGGCAAAGGCGGAAAGGCCCATTTGGATGCCCATATAACCAACCGAAAATGCCGCCGCAACAAACATCCCGAACGAATTATCCGGCAGGGATAACATGGGAATGTTCTGCAAAGAAAACAGCACTATAAAAACAGAAAACACGAAGGGAGACCCTTCCCGAAACAAAAACCGTACAAATGACATGATAGCCCCCAACACATTTACACACTTGCCCGGCTTGGCTTTCACCGGGTCAGGGCATGATGCCCGGGCCTCTTATACCGCTTTTTTGGGTGCGGACGCAAGAAATTGCGACTAAATTGGTATTAACGCTTTAAAATTGCCTGCTGACCTGCACTTCCTGCCTTGCCCTGCCCCCTTTCCCCTTGGCATGATCCGTCAACACAATTGCAACCCTTAACCAGAGGCAGATCCATGGGCGCGCGTGACGTAATCATTGAAAAAAACTTTTGTAACGGAAAATGGGTGCAAGGCACGGGGGCACGCATTGCCGTCATCAATCCCAGCACGGAACAGCCTATTGGCCATTTTAACGAGGCCAGCGCCGAACTGGTCGACGATGCGGTTCGCGCCGCCAACGAGGCTTTCCCGGGCTGGAGCGCCCTGCCCGCCGCCGAGCGGGCCACCTATATGCGCAAGATGACCGCCGCCATTCGCGATCATTTCGAAGACCTGGTGGCCATGCAAATGGAAAATTGCGGCAAGCCAAGGGGCGAGGCCGAGGCCGACATTAACGGCAGTGTGGATTGCATCGACTATTTTGCCGATCGTGCGGACGAGCTGGACGCCCGCCGCCAAACCCCGATCGAGTATGACATTCCGGGCTATCGCTCTTCCACCCGGCTGGAACCCATGGGCCCGGTGGGCTTTATCCTGCCCTGGAACTTTCCCATGAAAATCTGCTCGTGGAAGCTGGGTCCGGCCCTGGCCGCGGGCTGTACGGTGGTGATCAAACCCTCCGAGGTTACCCCCTTTACCGACACCTTCTGGGGCAGAGCAGCAGAACTGGCGGGCCTTCCCGCCGGGGTTCTTAATGTGGTCAATGGCACCGGGGCGGTTACCGGCGCTGCCCTAAGCGAGCATCCGGGCCTGCGCAAAATCTCCTTCACCGGGTCTACCCGTACTGGCAAATCGATCATGAAGGCCGCCGCGGAGGATGTGAAAAATATCGGGCTGGAACTTGGCGGCAAATCACCGACATTGGTGTTTGAAGATGCCGATCTTGATCTGGCGGCGCGCCTGGCCGTCGAAGGTGTGTTTTATAATTCGGGCCAGTGTTGCAATGCCACCTGTCGCCTGTTGGTGCATGAAAGTATCAAGGATGCCCTGACCGAAAAATTGATAGAGGAATATAAGGCCGTGGTGCTGGGCACGCCCGACACCGACGGCATGACTATGGGGCCGCTGGCCTCCAAAGCGCAATATGACAAGGTCACCGGCTATCAGGATATTGCCCGCGAAGAAGGGCTGAACTGCCTCATCGGTGGCGGCCGGGCCGCCGCCTTTAACACCGGCTATTTTGTCGAGCCGACGCTGTATGACGATGTGCCCAAATCCTCACGCCTGTGGCAGGAAGAAATTTTTGGCCCGGTCCTGTGCATTCGCACCTTTAGCACCGAAGAAGAAGCCATTGCCGAGGCCAATGACACCGAATATGGCCTGGCCGCCAGCATCATCACCGAAGATGATGAGCGCGCCGAACGCGTCGCCGCCCAATTAGAGGCCGGGCACGTATACAACAATGTCTCGGTGGCCATTCCGCCGCAAACCAGTTGGGGCGGGTTCAAGCAATCGGGCATTGGGCGCGAGCTTGGCCCCTGGGGTCTTGCCGGCTTTTTAGAGGTTAAAACCGTCACCTCGCGGCAATAAAACCGCCTAGAGGCAATGCACCAGAATTTTCATGCGTTGCTGGTTAAAGGCGGCCCAGGTGCGCAGGATTTCCTCTTCGCGCGCCGGGGTCTTGTCTCCGTGAACGTAGGCGTAAAAGACCTCCATAAAGGGGCTTAGGGCCTCTTTCAGTTCGCCGGTACGCAAATCGCCCTGGGTCCAGCCGACATACAGGCCATCTTTGTGAAACTGTTCCAGCGTTTCGCATGCTTCGGCGATCGTGCACAGTTTTTCCAGCCTCTGCACGTCTTCACGCAACAAGGCGGCCTGAAAATAGCTCTCTTCCTGGCCCGCGCGTTCGCGCATCATGCTGAGCAGTTTCATTTTTTATTCCCGTCATTGCAGCCATGATCAAACGCACTATATAAGATTTGTCTAATAAATGCACGCCAACGAATACATAAAGGGAGACCATCATGAGCTATTATTTTTCCAAAACTGTAGATTTGCCATTTGATGAGGCCGCCGATCGCGCCCGCACCGTCATTACCGAACATGGTTTTGGGGTGCTGACTGAAATTGATGTTTCCGCCACGTTAAAGAAGAAAATCGGTGCCGATTTGCCGCCCTATCTGATCCTGGGGGCGTGCAATCCCAAAATGGCTTATCAGGCGATCCAGGCCGAAGACAAAATTGGCCTGATGCTGCCCTGCAATATCATTGTCCAGCAAAAAGAAGACGGCAAGGTAGAGGTTTCCGGCGTAGACCCCATCGCTTCCATGCAGGCCGTTGGCAATACGGCGCTGGAAGAAACCGCCACCAAAGTACGCGCCATGTTGAAAGACATTATTGAGGCGATGTAAGCCGCCTTACCTGCTCGCCAGCGTGCTAGCCTTGATCTGGGCATACACTGTATCGCCTGCATCAAGGCCAAGGGCGCGGGCGGATTTTTCGGTAATGCGCACCAATACCGGATCGCCATTGAGCGCCAGCGTAACATTAACCGAACCCGGGGCGAGAGCGCTTTGCCCATTGGCGTGCTCTACGGTGATTACCAGTGCAGACAGGATGTTCAATACGCTGCTGTCTTCATGACGGGTGCGGCTGAGACTGATATCCCCGCCGCGCAGGCGCAGTCGCACTGTGGTCCCTGTGGGCAAGGCCGCCCCCGGCACAACCAAAGACGCACTGCCTATGGATAGCTGGTTCAGGCCATGCTCTGTATCATATCCCTGAACCTGGGCATCCATCACCACACAGGCTTCTTCACGATAACGATAGGGCAGGTTTTTATCCAGCAAACAGGGGTTAAGGGGCGCCTGAGCAATCACACGCCCGTCTTTCATATAAAGCATAAAGTCCGCCAGCCGGGTCAGGGTGTCAAAATCATGACTGACAAACAAAACCGGCAGGTCTTGCGCCGCGCAATAGTTGTGCAAAAGGCCCAGCAATTCATGGCGGGCCTCGGCATCCAGCGCGCCAAATGGCTCGTCCAGCGCCAACAGGTGCGGATTGGACATCAGCGCCCGGGCCAGAATCAGTCGCTGTTTTTGTCCGCCCGATAACGCCCCGGCATTTTGCGTCAGATACGGGGTCAACCCAAATCGCTTTGCCATGTCGGCCAAGGTCGGGCCACCCGGTGCGGCAAAACGGGCGGCAAAGGCCAGATTTTCAGCCACGCTAAGGTGTGTAAACACATCATCATGCTGGCTCACCCAGGCCATATGCCGTTGATGAATCGGCACAAAGTGCTCCGCATCCTGTAGAAATTTTCCATTAAATTCGACCTGGCCCGTGGCCCGTTCCAGCCCCAGAATGGCGCGCAGAAAGCTGGTTTTACCGGCTCCAGACGGCCCGGCGATTACAGTCATGCCCTTATCTGGCCATTCGGCCTTGGCGCGCAAACAAAACGCGCCTTTGTCCAGCTCCAATGCAGCCCTCATAACACCGCCCGCCTTGTGTTCAATAAGGAGAGCAACAGCAAGACCGCGAAGGAAAAGGCCAACAGGCCAAAGGACAACATATGCGCAGTGGTATAATCCAACCGCTCGACCGCATCGAAAATGGCCACCGATAACACCCGGGTTTTGCCGGCAATATTGCCCCCGATCATCAGCACCACCCCAAATTCACCCAGAGTGTGGGCAAAGCCCAATATGGCGGCGCTGATAATGCCGCGCCGCGCCATGGGCACCGCCAATTTGGCAAAGCGTTGCCACGGTCCCGCCCCCAGACTGGCGGCACTGTCCAGAAGACTATCCGGAATGGCCTCAAAGGCGCTCTGAATGGGCCTGAGCACAAAGGGCAGAGAAAATACCACCGAACCCACCACCAGCCCCCCAAAGGAGAACACCAGATGCAGTGGCGCAAACGGCCCCTTTGGCCCCAACAGCAACAGCAGATAAAACCCCAGCACCGTGGGCGGCAATACTAGCGGCAGCGTCAAAAACGCCTCGGCCACGGGCCGCCAACGTCCTTTGGTTCGCGCCAACACCCACCCCAACGGCACGCACAGCACCAGAAGGATAACTGTCGTTGTTCCCGCCAGCCGCAGACTAAGCCATAAGGGGGCTGCCAGATCAGCGCTCATGGTATCTTAAACCCCGCGTCTTGCATCTTGGCCTGCACCGCCGGGGTTGCCAGCAAGGCCAGCACGCACTCTGTTGCTTTTGAGGGGTGCAGCACCACAACATCCTGATGAATGGGCGCGTACCAGCCCGCGGCAATCAGGACATATTTATCTTTATCAATCTCCGCCGCGCGCACCAAAGAGAGCGGCACTAGCCCTGCCGCGGCCGCGCCGCTTTGCACAAACTGAAAGGCCTGCGCCGCATTGCGCCCCATCACTTGTTTCATTGGTATTACATAGTGTTGTCGCAATTTCTTCATGCTCTGCATGGCTGCCACCCCATAGGGGGCCAAGGCTGGATCGGCCAGCGCCAGAGGCCGCGCATCGGCACGTAACGGCGAGGGTTGCCAATAGACCAATTGCCCCAGCGCATAGGTGTGCACCCCGGCCCCCTTGCCCGCTTTGATCAGCGCCTGTGGTCGCTTCGCATCGGCAGAAAAGAAAAGATCAAACGGCGCCCCATTCAGGATTTGCGTTGCCAATGTGCCACTGGCCCCGGTGCTGATCCGCGCCCTTATCTGGCAGGTGTTTTTTATCTGCGGGATCAGGCTTTGCAGAAACGGCGCGAAACTGCTGGCCGAAGCGATTTGCAAATCCGCTTTACCATGCCCCCCATTTTTCTTGGCCCAAAAGGCAGGCACAATTATGGCGATCAGGATCAGCGCCAGCGCGATGACAGCCAGCGCCTTCATGGGCGATCCGGATTTGTTTTTCTCTTGGGCGCAAAGTCTTTGACATTAACCTCAATGGAAAAATAGCCCTGCTCAAACACGCCCTCTATGCCCTTTTTCATGGGCTCGTTCGCCAGCCGTTTGGCATCTTCGGTGGAAATATAAAACACAAAATTTGGCCCCGTATGATCAAAGGAAAATTGTGGGGCCGGCAGGTCTTCCATGGTGCCGATAGCCAGCACATAACTGGTCCCGCCCGGCAGGGTGATGGTTTCATTGATCGCCCCATCTTCGCACAGGGTTTGCGCCTCTTCGCGACTGATACGGCACTGAACCTGACCCATTTCCAGTTTAAGTTTCATGTGCTTGCTCCAGTATTTTCACGTCGTCCGGGGTATTCAGATTGATCCGCTCACGCGCATTCAGCCCGGCCGCCTCCAAGGTGAGCGCATTCAGCCCGCGTACAAAATTACGGATCGACCAGTCTCCGCCTTCTTCCGAGAGGATTGTCTCCAGCCTTTGCCGGATATGGGGGGCATTGACCAGCTTTAGCGGCAAGGACTGCCCCTCATAGAGCACCGCCTCGCCATCCTCATCCATCAGCGCCTTCAGGCTGTCTGCACTGAGCGCGGGCATATCCACCGGCACAATCACCATGGCCTCGGCCTTGCCCAGATGGTCAAAGGCGGCATGGATACCGGCCAGTGGCCCCTGCCCCGGATAAATGTCCTTGATGCCGCCCGGCCCACTGATCAGCACCGGTTCGCAACCAGCGGCGCGCAAGGTGTTCGCCATAATATCGCTTAAAGGCTTGCCCTTGATTGGCAGACGCGCCTTGTCGCGCCCCATTCGCCGCGAGCCCCCGCCCGCCAGCACCAAACCGGCTGGCTTTACAGGCGCGCTAGCCATGGGCATGTTCATGCTTGTGTGATTGATCGCCGTGCTGGCACAAGGCATGGCCCTGCACCCATTCGCTGTCGCCATCGGTATAGTGCTCCTGCTTCCACACCGGCGAGCGGTTTTTGATCTCTTCGATCACATAACGGCAGGCGCGAAACGCCTCGTCCCGGTGCGGCGATCCGGCGGCAATCACAATACTAAGCCCCCCCACATCGAGACGGCCTTTGCCGTGCACCACAAAGAGGCGCAAATCCGGCCCCCATTTGTCCTGCGCCTCGGCACAGATTTCCGCAAAGCTTTGCTCGGCCAGTGGGGCAAATACATCATAGCTGACGCCTTTTACATCGCGGCCCTGATTGCGATTTCGCACCGCGCCCAGAAACAGTGCCCCGGCCCCATGCCCAGGGGCTTCGACAAAACTCAGCGCCTCGGACGGGTCCAGTGGCTTGGTTTCCACATCACGCACTTCTACATGAATATTCATGTCTAACCTCCTGAAACTGGTGGCAATACCGCCAGTGTTGAATTCTCGATCACAATGGCATTTTCCGCCAGCACGGCCCGTTCGTCGGCAAAGCGGCTGACCTCCAAAAGGTCATGCAGATCTTTTGGCAGAGTGTCCGCAAAGGCAGCGCGTACATCGTGCACACTGGCCCCCTTGGGTACCTGCAAGGCCATAGTGGTCCCCAGCGGGCGAAAGGCCCCAAACAGCTGTATGGTTATGTCCTGCATAACGCCCCTCTTTCAAACGGAACAAAATCCACTTCATCGCCGGCCTTAACCCCATCGACACCTGCCGGGATGACCGCCCAGCCATTGGCCGCCAATAGCGGGGCAAGACGAAAGGATTGCTGGCCAGGCAAAATCTCGATGCCATCGGCGCCAAGACGCGCCTTGGTAAACATGGTGAAACCCTGTTTCTTGGCAAAATCATTGACCAGTGGCGCGCGGATGGTAGGCGCTTTTGCGCGCCCCAACAGGGCATCCAGCAGAGGCATCACAAAAAACGCCAGCCCCACCGCCGCCGATACCGGATTGCCTGGCAGGCCAAAAAAGTAGGTGCCATCGGGCAGACGCGCAAACAAGATCGGCTTGCCCGGGCGAATGGTGCATTTGTGAAACACCGTGCGCGCACCCAATTGTGCCAGCGCTTCGGGCACAAAGTCGCGCCGTCCCATGCTGACCGCGCCGGTGGATATGATGATTTTGGCCCCTTTGGCGGCGGCCATGGCGGCCAGAAAATCCGCCGTATCATCTGGCGCGCCGGGAATGACCTGTGCGTCAAAGCCATCACGCTTCAATGCGCTACGTAAATAGGGCGTGTTGCTGTCGTAAATCTGACCGCCTTTAAGGTCCGTTGCCGGATCGCGCACCACTTCGGCCCCGGTGCCGATCAGCGCAATGCGCGGACGCTCCACCACCGACACCACCTCGATACCCAGGGCGGTCAGCACCGCTATGCTTTGCGGCGTCAGGGTCGCCCCTGCGGTGATCAGGTTTTGCCCGGCCTGCACATCCTCGCCCGCGCGGCGAATATGTGCGCCTTTTGTTATGGGGGCTTTGACGGTTATGCGCGTGGGCACCCCCGTTTCATCGCGCACCACATCGACATTTTCCACCGGCACAATGCAATCGCACCAGTTTGGCACTGGCGCGCCGGTCATAATCTCGACCGCCCCAGCCTCTTCGGCCATGGCGGGCACATCCCCGGCGGCAACGCTGCCCAAAACCGGCAACTCACACGGCGCGTTCTGACTGTCCTGACTACGCAGGGCAAAGCCATCCATGGCGGTATTATCAAACGGGGGCAATGACCGCCTGGCCACCACATCAGTGGCCAGCACCCGGCCCAGCGCCTCGGCTGGGGCGACGGCCTCTGTCTCCAAGAGTGCCGCCTCATCGGCGATCAGGGCCAAGGCCTCGTCATAGGAGATCATTCTGCTCCTCCCTGACGAGGATTACAGTTATGCTTGCCGCCTTTGGCCAGACGCACCGCATGGCGCAAAAAGGGCTTCAATACATCCATGCTTTCATCAATCGCCTTGGGCGAGCCTGGCAGGGCCACAATCAGGGTTTTGGCGCGAACCGCCGCGATCGAGCGCGACAGCCAGGCCGTGGGCAAATGCCGCCCGCCGGCGGCGCGCAACGCCTCGCCAATGCCGGGCGCAGTTTTCACACAAATGCGCGCAATGGCTTCGGGGGCGACATCGCGCGGGGTCAGGCCCGTGCCGCCCGTGGTGATAATCAGGTCCACATCGCCGCCATCGGCCAACGCGCTGAGCCGCGCCGCAATGGCGTCCTCATCATCGGGAAGAATATCGGCGGAAATGACCTCGGCCCCCAAAAACTCCAGCGCGGCGCGTAGTTTTGGTCCGGATTTGTCTTCATACTCACCAGACGAAGCCCGGTCAGACAGCGTGACAATGGCCGCCTGCACGCCTTCCAGCGGGCGATCATGGGTGTCTGGCAAAATGCCCGCCACCCGCTCGGGCACCCCTTCGGGGCAGACCCAGCGGCCCTTTTTGCCGCCTTCCTTGACCAGCAAACGTATGTCCGCAATGGTCAGGGCCGGTTCCACCGGCTTGGTCAGATCATAAAGCGTGAGAAGCGCGCCATTGACCCCGGCCAGCGCCTCCATCTCCACCCCGGTTTTGGCAAAGGCCGCCGCCACGCAATAAACCGCCACCGAGGCGGTATCTGGCTCCAGATCAATATACACTGCCACATGATCCAGGGGCAAAGGGTGGCACAGCGGAATAAGGTTGGCCGTGCCCTTGGCCCCGGTAATCCCGGCGATTTCCGCAATTTTCAGCACATCGCCCTTGGGCAGGGTGCCGTTTTTGATGTGATCAAAGGCATGCGCCCCAACATGAATGCGCCCCATGGCCAGCGCACGGCGAAAGCTGGGGCTTTTGCCCCCCACATCGGCCATATGAAAGGCAGCAGGAAGAGGTTCGCTCATCTCAGCCCCCAATGTCGGCAAAGCGGTGATTACCGCCGGTCACACCATCATCCAGAAAATGGCTGACGGCCTTGGATTGCAGGGATTTTCCCAAAAAGGCTTTCAGTTCGTCCAATTGGTCATCGGCCTGCAAGAGGGGCCGCAAATCCATGCCAAATTCGGTAAACAGGCACAGATGCAATTTGCCCAGCGCGGAAACCCGCAAACGGTTACAGGATTTGCAAAAATCCTTGGAATAGGGCGCAATCAGGCCGATCGACCCGGCATAATCACCGTGCACATACTCCACCGCCGGGCCGGCACCCGCGGCGCGGGTTTTACGCACCCAGCCGGCGCGTTCCAGCACATCAGAAACCACACTGGCCGGCACATGATAGCGGTCAAAATAGTCGGCATTATCGCCGGTGCGCATTAATTCGATAAAGCGCATGCTGACCGGGCGATGCTTCACATAGTCCAAAAAGAGATCCAGATCCTGATCATTTATGTCCTTCAGCAGCACCGCATTGATCTTCACCGCATCATAATCGGCCTCTAGACAGGCCTCGATACCGCCAAGCACTTCGGCCAGGCGGTCATGGCCGGTGACCTTGTGAAATACATCAGCGCGAAAGCTGTCCACCGATACATTAATGGCCTGCAAGCCCGCCTCGCGCCAGGTTTTGGCATTTTTATCAAGGCGATAGCCATTGGTGGTGGTGGCCAGACGACGCACGCCGGACGTTTGTGCCAAGGTTTCGATAATCGGCACAAAATCTTTGCGCACACTTGGCTCGCCGCCGGTAATGCGGATTTTCCAGGTGCCCAGATCGGCAAAGGCCCGGGCCAGACGGGCAATTTCGTCCAGACGCATAAAGGCCAGCCCCGGTTTTTTGCGATAGCCATCGGGCAGACAATAGGTGCAGGAAAAATTGCAAACCTCGGTTATCGAGAGGCGCAAATACTCAAAAGAACGGCCATAGGCGTCCTGTAACATCGTGTCATCCTTTCCAAGCACGGGAGGCCAGCATGTTTCCATGATGACCCGGCGGCGAGACATTCGCTGCGGCCACCTTCCCCTGCCCTTTTGGGTTTAGAGACGATGGCTTCGGATACGATGGTGTGAATGTAACAACGAATAGGGTAGCTCGCAATTGATCTGGATCAAATTTACCGTGAAACATGCACGGATCGGCCTTTCACTCCTCCTAAAAAAGAGTACTCTGTTCCCATGACCCGCTGGAACGAAAAAACAAGCCGGGCGTTGATTGAGGAAACCCATAAAAGGGGCGAGACGCTCACCATGGCGCTGCGGGCGCTGGTGGATACGTTTGGCTATGTGGACGAGGCCGCCATAGCGCCGCTGATGCAGACCTTTGCGCGCAGCCGCGCCGAGGTTTTGGGCGTCATCGCCTATTATGACGATTTTCGCACCACGCCACCTGGCCGCCACGTGGTGCGTCTGTGCCAGGCCGAGGCCTGTCAGGCCGTGGGCGCCCGCGAACTGACCGCGCATATATGCGCCAAAACCGGCCTGTCGCTTGGCCAGACCAGTGATGATGGCGCGCTGACGCTGGAGGGGGTTTATTGTCTGGGTCTTTGTGCCAATGGCCCCGCCGCCCTGATTGATGATGCGCCCATGGCCGAGCTGGATAAAGATCGGCTAGATGCCAAATTGGCGGCGTTAAAACTATGACCGCGCGCGTCTATATCCCTGCTGATATGCTGAGCCTTGCGCTGGGTGCCGATGAGGTGGCCAAGGCCATCGCCGAAACCGCCAAGGCTGAGGACACCGATATAGACATTGTCCGCACCGGATCACGCGGGGCCTGTTGGGCAGAACCATTGATCGAAGTGGAAACAGACGCCGGACGCGTGGCCTATGGCAAGATCAGCAAAAATGATGTGCCCGGCCTGTTCGACGCAGAATTTTTGCAAGGTGGCACGCATGAAAAAAGCCTTGGCCTTACTGAAGACATTCCCTATCTGAAAAACCAGCAACGCTTTATTTTCAAAAACTGCGGGCTTTATGATCCGTGCGATATAGATGCCTATGAGGCCCACGGGGGTTTTGCTGGTCTGCGCGTAGCCTTGCAGAAATCGCCAAAACCGATCACCGAAGAAGTGCAAATCTCTGGCCTGCGCGGACGCGGCGGCGCGGGTTTTCCGGCAGCAATAAAATGGCGCACAGTCTTAGGCGCAGAAGATCCGCAAAAGTACGTGGTGTGCAATGCCGATGAGGGCGATTCTGGCACATTTTCTGACCGCCTTATTATGGAAGGTGACCCATTTCGCTTAATCGAAGGCATGGTCATTGCCGGCTTTGCCACAAGGGCGAAAAACGGAGTGATTTACTTGCGCTCGGAATACCCCATCGCCAAAACTGTGCTCCGCAAGGCCATTACCCGCGCAAAGGCTGCCGGGTGGCTGGGCACAAACATTAAAGGCAGCGGTAGAACCTTTAATATCAGCCTTTTTGTTGGCGGTGGCTCTTATGTATGCGGCGAGGAAACCGCGCTTTTGGAAAGCCTGGAGGGCAATCGCGGCATTGTGCGCGCCAAGCCGCCTTTGCCAGCATATGAAGGTCTTTTTGGCAAGCCGACACTCATCAATAACGTCATTACCCTGTGTGCCGTGCCAGACATATTGGCCAAAGGCGGTGCCTGGCATGCCAGCCTTGGCACAGGCCGCTCCACCGGCACTATGCCATTTCAACTGAGCGGCGATGTGAAATATGGTGGTTTGGTCGAAGTACCCTTTGGCATGAGCCTACGCGCTTTGCTGGATGATTTTGGCGGCGGCACGCGCTCTGGCCTGCCCATCAAGGCGGTGCAAATTGGCGGGCCATTGGGGGCTTATCTGCCGCCTCGTTTATTCGATACGCCATTGACCTATGAGGCCTTTGCCGCGCTGGGTGCGGGCCTTGGCCATGGGGGTGTTGTGGTCTTTAACGAAAACACGGATATGCGCGCCCAGGCCCGTTATGCGTTTGAGTTTTGCGCCCACGAGAGCTGCGGCAAGTGTACGCCATGCCGCATTGGCGCAGTGCGCGGCGCGGAAATTTTGGCAAAAGATGCGCCAGATTTAGCGTTAGTCGAGGATTTGTGTGAAGTGATGATAGATGGTTCCGCCTGTGCTATGGGCAGCATGACCCCGGTGCCTGTGCAATCTGCCATCACGCATTTCCCGGACGATTTTGCGGCGCAACCGCAAAAAATGGCACAATAGGAGGGTTTTATGGGAAAGCTTGGTCCAACCGATTTTGGCACACCAAAAGTCATATCAGACACCCCGATTACCTTAAGTATTGATGGCATTGAAATTTGTGTCCCCATGGGCACATCGCTGATGCGCGCCGCGCGCCTTGCCGGCACAAATATACCTAGTCTGTGTGCCACCGACAGCTTAAAAGCGCTTGGCTCTTGCCGTATGTGTCTGGTGGAAATTGACGGGCACAAAGGCACCCCGGCGTCATGCACCACGCTGGCTGGACCCGGCATGGTGGTTCATACTGAAAGCGCAAAACTGGCGCGCCTGCGCAAAAGCGTGATGGAGCTTTATATCTCCGATCACCCGCTTGACTGCCTGACCTGCTCAGCCAATGGCGATTGCGAATTACAGGACATGGCGGGGCGCGTGGGCTTGCGCGAAGTGCGTTATGACAGCGCCGGGGCCAACCATCTGGACGCCCCCAAGGATACCAGCAATCCGTATTTCACCTTTGATCCGGCCAAATGCATTGTCTGCGCCCGCTGTGTGCGCGCCTGTGATGAGGTGCAGGGCACATTGGCGCTCAGCGTTTCCGGGCGCGGCTTTGGTGCGGTGATCAGCGCCGGTGGCACAGACTTTTTTGACAGCGAATGCGTGTCCTGCGGGGCCTGTGTACAGGCCTGCCCCACCGCCACTTTGATGGAAAACACGGTGATTGATCTGGGCCTGCCTGACCGGGTGGTCAAAACCACCTGCGCTTATTGCGGGGTTGGCTGTTCGTTTCGCGCCGAAATGAAAGGCGAAACCGTGGTGCGCATGGTGCCGGACGAGGACGGCAAGGCCAATCATGGGCATTCCTGCGTCAAGGGACGCTTTGCCTGGGGCTATGCTGCCCACCCGGATCGCCAGACCCAGCCGATGATCCGCGAGCATATCAGCGATGACTGGCGCGTGGTCAGTTGGGACGAGGCCTTTGCCTTTGCCGCCGCACGTCTGAACACCATCAAGGATAAATACGGCCCCGGGTCCATTGGCGGCATCACTTCATCGCGTTGCACCAATGAAGAAGTGTGGTTGGTACAAAAAATGATCCGCGCCGCCTTTGGCAACAATAATGTGGATACCTGTGCACGGGTTTGCCATTCGCCTACCGGCTATGGCCTGAAACAGACCTTTGGCGAAAGCGCCGGGACACAAAATTTTGATTCGGTGCGTGCCGCCGATGTCATCATGGTCATCGGGGCCAACCCAACCGAAGCGCACCCGGTGTTTGGCTCGGCCATGAAAAAACGCCTGCGCGAAGGGGCCAAGCTGATCGTGCTGGACCCACGGGCCATCGAACTGGTCAGCGCGCCGCATATTCGCGCTGATTATCATCTGCCGCTGCGCCCCGGCACCAATGTGGCCATGGTCAATGCCTTTGCCCATGTGATCGTTACCGAAAACCTGTTGGATGAAGCGTTTGTAAAGGCGCGCTGCGATACGGATTCTTTCAAGGATTGGCGCGACTTTGCCGCCCGTGATGACAATGCCCCCGAGGCCGTGGCCGAGATTACCGGCGTTGCCGCCAAAGATATTCGTGCCGCCGCCCGGCTTTATGCCCAAGGCCCCAACAGCGCCATTTATTATGGCCTGGGCGTGACCGAGCACAGCCAAGGCTCGACCATGGTGATGGGCATGGCGAATTTGGCCATGGCAACGGGTAATATTGGCCGCGCCGGTGTGGGCGTGAACCCCATGCGCGGGCAAAACAATGTACAGGGATCCTGCGACATGGGTTCTTTTCCCCATGAATTTGCCGGCTATCGTCCGGTCAGCGACGACATTACGCGCGCCGCCTTTGAAGACGAATGGGGCGTGACGCTGGACGGCACGCCGGGGCTTCGCATCCCCAATATGCTGGATGAAGCCTGCGCCGATACGTTCAAGGGCATGTATATTCAGGGCGAGGACATTGCCCAGAGCGACCCAAATACCTTGCATGTCGAGGCCGCCTTGCGCAGTCTGGATTGCCTTATCGTGCAGGATTTATTCCTCAATGAAACCGCGCGCTTTGCCCATGTATTTTTACCGGGGACGTCATTTTTGGAAAAAGATGGCACCTTTATCAATGCCGAGCGGCGCATCAACCGGGTGCGCCCGGCCATCCCCTCGCCTACCGGCATGGCCGAATGGCAGGTTACGGCGGGGCTGAGCACCGCCATGGGCTATCCCATGCAATATGACAGCGCCGCCCAGATTATGGACGAGATTGCCCGGCTCAGCCCCACCATGAGCGCGGTCAGCTTTGCCATGCTGGACGAAAAGGGATCGGTGCAATGGCCTTGCACCAAGGATGCACCAGAAGGTACACCGGTGATGCATGAGCACGAATTTGTGCGAGGCAAGGGCTT
>WFTT01000009.1 GCA_015485335.1 Robiginitomaculum sp. | reverse complement strand
CGATATGCGCGATAACTCATCTTCCAGTTCGGCAATGATCAATGGGTCGGCGACCTCGCCATAAAAGCACAAGGTGATGTGAAAGTTTTCCACCGGACGCCAGCGTGCGCCGGGTACGCCGTGTTGCACTCCGCGCAAAATCTGCGCGATGTGGTCGGCAATGGGCAGGGCAGCAAACAGGCGCATCATCGTCTCCGGTATTCATTTCCCAGAACCTTAAGGCCGCATTGTGAAATGGGTTTTCCCTTACGGCAATCCCCATTGCTTTGCGACAGCTACTTAAAATGTAAAATACACTTGACTATTTGACGCAATAAAGTAAAGGGACCATGACAAATAATCAAAGGAGCATGACAAATGAAACATCTCAAAACGTTAATCAAGCTGTCCATAATGGCCATGATTGGCTTGTGGGCTATGGCGGCCCAGGCTGCCCCCTCGTCCTGGCTAACGGTCAGCAAATCCGGCACCGGCCCGGCGGTAATGCTGATCCCCGGTCTGGCTTCATCCACGGATGTGTGGGCGGAAACGACGGCTCATCTACAGGACCGCTATACGGTCTATCAGGTGCAGGTCAAAGGGTTTGCCGGCGTGCCTGCTGCCTCGGGCATGGACAAAGAGGGTTTGCTGGATGGTCTTGTCGAGGCGCTGGCTGCCTATATTCGTGAGAATGATCTGGATCATCCGGTCATCGTCGGCCATTCCATGGGTGGGTATCTGGCTTTGCGGCTGGAGCGCGACCATGCTGACCTGATCCGCAAAGCGGTGATTGTTGATGCCCTGCCGTTTTACAGCCTGATTATGAGCCCCAATCCAACGGCGCAAAACATGCAGCCCATGGCGGCGCGTTTTCGGGCGCAGGTGATGGCGGGCGCGGACATGGACCCGGCCCAGCGCCGCCCGATGCAGCGCCAGATGCTATCGCGAATGGTTATGGACCAGGCGGGCCTGGGCGCGGTTACCAATTGGAGCCTGCAAAGCGACGCCAAAGTAGTTGGGCAGGCTGTTTATGAGCTGATGACCTCGGACCTGCGCGAAGATCTGGTGGCGATGAAAACCCCGACTTTGGTGCTGACGGCATGGGAGCCAGGCGGGCGCTTTAACAAGGAACAAACCCTTGGTTTCTGGGCACATCATTATGCGTCGCACAGGGGCGCAAACGTGGAGGTAATCGCCCCCGCCCGCCACTTTATTATGCTGGACCAACCCGCCGCCTTTTTGGCACGTCTGGATGCATTTCTGGCCGAATATACTTAAGGACAGGGCGAGCGGTGTTTGGCGTGAAGGTCATTCACCGCCTTTTCCAGATCATCGCTCCAGCTTACCGCAAAGGCATCAATGTTTTCCTTCAACTGCTCCATGCTCGTCGCCCCGATCAGGGTCGAGGTCACAAAGGGCCGCGTATCACAGAATTTAAGCGCCAATTGCACCGGGCTTAGCCCGTGCTCTTGGGCGCAGGTGATACAGGCCTTGATGGCGTCCTCGGCCCCCGGCCCCTGATAGCGTTCCAACCGGCCAAAAAGCGTACCGCGCGCCCCTTCGGGGCGGGCGCCGTTCAGGTATTTGCCGGTTAACGTACCCTGTCCCAGTGGCGAATAGGCCAGCAAGCCCACCTCTTCGCGCATGGCCACTTCGGCAAGGCCGGTTTCAAAGGTGCGGTTGATCAGATGATAGGCGTTCTGGATCGAGGCCATACGCGGCAGACCGCGGCTTGAAGCTTCAGCCAGATAACGCATCACCCCCCAGGCGGTTTCATTGGAGACACCGATATGGCGGATATTGCCCTTTTGCACGTGGCGATCCAGGGCCTCCAATATGATCTCAAAGGGGGTGAAATCCACCGGATAGTCGGCAAAGCCATGCCCACCAAAGAGCGATAGTTTGCGGTCTGGCCAATGCAATTGATAAAGGTCGATATAATCGGTTTGCAGGCGTCTTAAGCTGCCCTCTACCGCTTCATCGATCTGTGCCGCATTCAGGCGGGTCTTGCCGCCATCTTTACGAAACCAGTTCATTGGCGAGCGTCCGGTAATCTTGGTGGCCAATATGATCTGGTCGCGGTTTTTATGCGCCTTGAACCAACTGCCGATAATGGTTTCGGTGGTCCCTTGGGTCTCGGCCTTGGGCGGCACGGCATATAGCTCGGCGGTATCAAAAAAATTAATGCCGCACTCCACCGCATAATCCATTTGCGCGTGGCCCTCATCTTCGGTGTTCTGTTCCCCCCAGGTCATGGTGCCAAGACCGATAGAGGAGACAGAAAGGCCGGTGCGGCCAAGGGGGCGGTATTGCATGAAATTTCCTAATGCTGATCGGATGAACAGGGAATATGTGGTGATTCAAGCGCGCTGGCCAGCCAGTCTGACAGGGCATGGCCGATGCGCGCTGCGCCGGCTGCTGTGGGGTGCAGGCCATCGTTCTGGATCAGGTCCTGATTTATGGACGTCCCATCCTTGCTGACCAGTGATTGCATCAAAAACGGATAGAGCGCCACGCAATATTGCGCCGCCAGATCGCCATAGAGGCGATCAAACTTCGCCCCATAGGTCGTACCCAGATTGGGCGCGGCGCGCATGCCGGCCAAAAATACATCCAGCTTTCGCGCCTTGGCCTTTTCAATCATGGCCACCAGATTTTGCCGGGTTTGCGCCGGGTCCAGCCCGTTCAGCATGTCATTGGCCCCCAGTGCGATCAGCACGCCATCGGCGTTCGGCCCCACCGACCAGTCAAAACGCGCCAGCCCCGCCGCGCTGGTATCGCCGGAAACCCCGGCGTTCAAAATGGTGATCGTACGACCTTGTGCATCAAGGTCGCTCTGTATGATGTGGGGAAAATCTTCACCCGGGTCCAGCCCAAAACCGGCAGTCAGGCTGTCGCCCAGTATAACCAGAGAATAGCGATCTTCGCCAGGCGTTGTGGGCGAGTGATTGGTGGTGCGGGGTATGTCTTTTACCGCCGGGGCGTTAGGCGCGGCCGCGGGGCCACAGGCGGCAAGCATTCCCAAAAGAGCTGCCATCACGGCAAAGTGTTTATGTTTTCGCACTCGTAATCCTTATCGAATATCGCTATGGTCTATAGATACGGCATATGACGGCCTCCGCCAATCAAAGAAGAGATAAAAATGTCATCACCGCCAGTGATTACCCTGAACCAGGTTTGCCTCACTTTGCCGGCCATTACCGGGCCGGTGCATATCCTCAAAAGCCTGGAGCTGCGCGTAGAGCCGGGGGAACATCTGGCCATTATCGGCCCTTCGGGATCGGGGAAAACTTCGTTGATTTCGGTGGCGGCGGGTCTGGAACGGGCCACCGCCGGTACAGTCAATCTTTTGGGCCGGGACATCGGCACCCTGAACGAGGATGCCTTGGCGCGCCTGCGCCGGGGCCGGGTTGGCTTTGTGTTTCAGTCTTTTCATTTGCTGCCCAATATGACGGCGCTGGAAAATGTTGCCGCGCCGCTGGAGATTATGCACCAAAAAGACGCGATGGCGGTGGCCGAGGCAGCGCTGGAACAAATGGGCCTTGCCGATCGGTTATCGCATTATCCGGCGCAATTATCTGGCGGCGAGAAGCAGCGCGTTGCTGTGGCCCGGGCGCTGGCCCCTCGGCCAGAGGTGATTTTTGCGGACGAGCCGACGGGCAATCTGGACAGCAAAGCCGGGGCCATGGTGGCGGACCTGATTTTTGATAAATGCGCGGCGCTGGGGGCCGCTTTGGTGCTGGTCACCCATGATGCGGCGCTGGCGGGCCGGGCCGGGCGCACCATTACCATGCAGGACGGGCGCATCGTATGAGCGCGCCGTTGGCCGATCTTGCCTTGGCGTTGCGCTTTGCCCGGCGTGAATTGCGCCATGGGGTGCGCGGCTTTATCATCTTTTTATCCTGTCTGGCGCTGGGGGTGGCGGCGATTGCGGCGGCTGGATCCCTGGGCGAAACCTTTTCGCGGGGTATTGCCCTGCAATCGCGCATTCTGCTGGGCGGTGATGTCGCCTTTACGCTAACCCAGCGCCGCGCCACCCATGACGAGCTGCGCTGGATCAAGGCACAAGGCAAGGTTTCCACGGTAACCGGTCTTCGCACCATGGCCGGGCCGCCTGAACGCCGCCGTCTGGTGCAATTGCGGGCGCTGGATGATGCCTACCCACTGGTCGGGCAGGTGGAAATGATGGGCGGGCAGGACATGCACGATGCACTGGCGTTTCGGGATGGCCTGCCGGGTATCGCCATGACCAAAGATGGATTGGCGGATTTTTCCCTTAAACCTGGTGACACCTTCAATCTGGGGGCCAAGCGGGTTTATGTGGGCGGTGTTTTGCTCAGCGAGCCGGACCGGCTGGGCGTTGGCGGCGGGCTGGGCCAGCGGGTGCTGATCTCGGATAAAGGTCTGACGGCTTTGGGGCTGGCGGGCCCGGGCGCGCTTTACCGGATTACCTATCGGGTGGTCCTGCCCCCGGGGACGGATCCGGCGGCGTTGGTCAAAACTGCCAAGGCGCATTTTGAAGACGCCGGTTTTACCATCACCGATCGGGATAATGCCGCCAATGGTATTACTGGCCTGATCGGGTTTTTAGAAACCTTTCTGGCGGTGGTGGGGCTGGCCGCGCTGATAGCGGGTGGTCTGGGGGTGGCGCAGGCGGTCAGCGCCTTTTTGGATCGCCGCCGTTCGGCCATTGCCACGCTAAAGGCCCTTGGGGCCGATCAAAACCTTATCCGCGCCACCTATGGGGTGCAGATCATGGTGCTGGCCTTTGCCGGCTCCTTTATCGGCATGGTGCTGGGTGCGTTGGCGCCGTTTGCCGTGATCGCCATTGCCGGTGATCGTCTGCCTTTGCCCGCCGCCTTGGCCATTTATCCGGCACCCTTGTTGGTGGCGCTGGGCGAAGGATTGCTGGCGGCGGCGTTTTTTGCCTTGCCGGCCCTGGGCCGTGCCCGGGCAACGCCTCCGGCGGCGCTTTATCGGGGCGCGGTAGAACGGGCCGGGTTTGCCTCGCTAAAACTCATCAGGCCGGAATTGCTGGCGGCGTTTTTTTGCGCCCTTGGTTTTGTCGCCCTGGCGGTGCTGAGCAGCCCGGCAAAACTCATCACGCTGTTTTTGTTATTGGGCGCTTTGTTGGCCTTTTTGGTTTTCATCGCCTTGTCACGCCTGCTCATGTGGCTGGCGCGAATCATTGCCCGGCGCAGCCATGGTCTGACCCGCATGGTGTTTGCCTCGCTCGGCGGTCCCGGCTCGGCGGCGCGCACCGCCGGTCCGGCGCTGGGCCTTGGCTTTACCCTGCTTAGCCTGGTGATGCTGGTGCAATCCAATCTGGTGCACCAGATTGGCGAGATTGCCCCCCAAACCAGTCCGTCTTTGGTGTTCACCCAAATTCCGGCGGCAAAAACCCAAAAGCTGGATCGCCTGCTGCGCCAAAACGGTGTGAATACCGATGATGAGATGCAGTATTTGCGGGGCGCCTTTCTGACCGGGCGCATCCATGCACGAAACGGCAAAAAGATAGACCGCGATGCCGTCAAGCCAAGCGAGCGCTGGGCCATTGATAATGAGATTATCATGTCGATTGTCGCGGCCGAGCCCAAAGGCGCGCAAATCGCAAACGGACAGTGGTGGCCCGCCGACTATAACGGCCCGGCGCTGGTCTCGCTGGAAGATGATGTGGCCAAGGGGGCTGGGATCAAGATTGGCGATACCCTGACCATCCGGGTTTTGGGCCGTGATGTTGAGGCGAAACTGGCCAATACTCGCTCCATTGACTGGGGCGGCTTTGGGGCCAATTTCGCGCTGGTGTTTGCCCCGGGTACGCTGGAAGTGGCCCAGCCATCACACATCGCCATTTTGCGCACTGACAAGGAAAATGAGGAGAAAATCGCCCGCGCCGTGGGGGATGCTTTTCCCACCATCAGCATTTTGCGGGTGCGCGAGGCGTTAGAGGCGGTATCCAAGCTGTTTGCCGATGTGTCATTGGCCATCAGTGCCATTGCCGCCATTGTGGCGCTATCAGGGGCGCTGGTGCTGCTGGCCGCGGCAGCAACGCGTCGCCAGACCGAACTGGCGCTTTTGAAAACCCTGGGGGTAACCCGCATGGGGGCGCTGGGCATGATGGCGGCGGAATTTTTTCTGGCCGCGTTTAGTGCCGCCTGTTTGGCACTGGGGCTGGCGGCGATGGCGGCCTGGCCCATTGTGGTCAAAAGCTTTGAGGCCAAATGGGCACCTGATTGGGGCGCGGCCCTGTTGATGATCGGTTTTGCCGCCGTTCTGGCGGGTCTTGGGGGCTGGCTGGCCGGGCGGGCGGCGCTGTTGGCACCGCCGGCTCGTGTATTGCGGGAAAATCAGCTTTAATCTCTTGAAAACCGGGCCAAAAACACCGATATTAAAACCAAAGCCGCATTGTCGGCGTAACACAAAAGGATGAGCACATGAACAACCCAAATCGCGCCATGGCCGGAGCACAGACCATGGACACGAGCGTGGACGCAGGACTGCGTAGTTTTATGCTCGGCATTTACAACAATATGAGTATCGGCCTGGCCATTACTGGCCTGGTGGCGTTCTTCGCTGCGCAAAGCCAACCGCTCATGCAATTGATCAATGGCACGCCCCTGCGCTGGGTGGTGATGCTGGCCCCGCTGGGCTTTGTGATCTATCTCTCTGCCCGGGTCATGAAAATGACTCCGGCGGCGGCGCGCGGCTGGTTCTTTGCCTTTGCCGCGGTGATGGGGCTTTCGCTTTCCTATATCTTCCTGGTGTATACCGGGGCCTCGATCGCCAAGGTCTTCTTTATCACGGCGGCCTCTTTTGGCGCGCTTAGCCTCTGGGGCTATACCACCAAGAAGAATTTGTCCGCCATGGGCAGCTTTATGATGATGGGCCTGTTTGGCATTATCATCGCCATGGTGGTGAACATCTTCCTGAAATCAGCGGCTATGGATTTTGCCATTTCTGCCATCGGGGTGGTGATCTTTGCCGGGCTGACCGCCTGGGATACCCAGCGCTTAAAGCACAGCTATTATGAAATTGGGGCCAATGCCGAAATGGCGGGCCGGGTCGCCATTATGGGGGCGCTTAGCCTCTATCTTGACTTCCTGAACCTGTTCCTCTTTCTGCTGCGCTTTATGGGCGGCGGTCGCAGCTAATACGTTTTTGCTATGGAAAAGCCCGGCCTTTTTGGGCCGGGCTTTTTTGTAAGCGCGCTTCCAAACAAACTTCTAAATGATGACAGGGCCACGCCCGTTGTGGTAACACTGAACCCATGAACCGATTTGGCAAAAGTTTTTCCGGCGAAGCGAACCTGACCTATGGGGATGGTGAGTTTTTGATCATGAAACCCGGGGCCTATGTGATCTGCGCCGAGACCGGCAAACAGATCCCGCTGGATGAGTTGCGTTATTGGAGTGCGCAATTGCAGGAAGCCTATGTAGACTGCGAGGCGGCGGTGACGCGCTGGCGCACGGTGCAGGGTAAATCCTGATGCCAATGCTGGCGGTGCTGGCGGCCCTGTTGATCAGTGCTACTGATCCTTCTCCCCTTTGTACCGGCACCCCTGAACAGGGGGCCTTGATGGCGTGCCGCACCGCGCCAAATGCCGTCATTACCCTTGGTGATGATGCTGGTTTTACCGCAACGTTCAAGGCCGATTCGGTGGGGCGTTTTGTGGTCGGGTTTTCACGCGATGCGCCCCCAAATATGACCCTGCGGGCGTGTGCTGATGGTGGGGCGTGCGCCGCTTTGCCATTATCCATCGCACCCCATGATTACAAGATTGAACGCATAGACGGCCTACCGCCCGGCAAGGTGTCCACCTTTAGCGCGGCGCAACTGGCCCATATCCGCAAAAGCAGTACCCGCAAAAAAGCCGCCTTTGCCATCAAGGCCGATACCGATGCTTATCTCGCGGGCTTTGCCAAGCCGGTGCAAAAGGCGCGCATTTCCGGCTTTTATGGTTCGCAACGGGTACTGAACGGCAAGCCAAAGCGCCCCCATATGGGCATGGACTTTGCGGTGCCCAAAGGCACCCCCATTGCCGCGCCCGCCGGCGGTGTGGTGACGCTGGCTGATCCGGATTTATATTTCGAAGGCGGCACGGTTTTTCTGGATCATGGCCAGGGGTTGGTCAGCGTGTTTATGCATATGAGTTCGCTGGATGTGCATGATGGCCAGGTGGTCAAAAAGGGCGATATTTTGGGCAAGGTCGGGGCCACGGGCCGGGCCACGGGGCCGCATTTGCATTGGTCGCTAAAGTGGAAAAACCGCTATTATGTTAACCCGGCATCGGCGCTGTCTTTGGATGTATCACCCTTGCGATAAATTTCTTTGGCCCAGCGCCGGTGTACCCAGAACCAATCCCCCGGGTGGGCGCGGATCTGCTCTTCCAAAAACTGATTTATGGTCGTGACTGTATTGGCGATGGCTGTGGCCTTGTCCGGGTTTTGATCCTGCACAAGGGGCGGATGAAAGGTCACCACAAAGCGCGCCTTGGGAAGACGGGTGATGGAAACCGGCAATAATGGCACGTTAAAGCGCCGGGCGAGGCGCGCCGGACCCGGCGCGGTTTTCAGGTCATGGCCAAAAAACGGCGCGTCAATGCCGCGGTTAAATTTCTGATCATTCATAAAGGTCACGCTCTGGCCATTTTTCAGGGCCACCAGCATTTCGCGCGCTCCGGCCTCGCCCTTGGCGCTAAGGTATGGCACGCCATAACCATGGCGGATGGCGTTAATGCGCGCATCAATATGGGGGTTGTTGGCATGGCGATAGGATACCCGCGCATCGAGACCGCTCTGGCAAATGGCGGCGGCCATCACCTCCCAATTGGCAAAATGCCCGGTGATAATCACGGCGGGCTTGCCGCTGTTGATAATGGCGTCCAGGTGTTCGCGTCCGCGTACCTCCACCCGGCCATCGGGGGCATAGGGGCGCATCTCGCCCATATGGGGAAACTCGCCGCCCAGCCGGCCCAGATTATCCCATGCGGCCATGGCTAGCCGCCGCGCGCCCGCCTCATCCAGTTCGGGAAAAACCAGTTTGGCATTGATCATGGCGGTACGGTGCGCCGGAAAGTATGGCCCCAGTTTGCGCAAGGCCCAACCGCCCAGCGCCGAGGCGCGCTCGATGGGCAGGAGCGAAAACAGGCCCATCACCGCATCCCATAACAGCGCCTCTATGCGCCAGCCAAGGCGCAGCCAAGGGGACGGCCGGGCGCTCATGAGTTTGGCTCGTTCAGCATGGGGGCGAGCCGTGTCATCAAGGCATCGGCATCTTCAAAGCGCGCCTCAACCGGCCAGGCAATAATGCCTTCGCGCAGTGGTTCAGGCAGACGCACATAATCCTTTTCTGTGGTGATCAGGGTGGCATTTTCCCCCGCCGCCCAGCTGTGCAGACGGGCGATCTCGGTTGCGCTATAGGGATGGTGATCATCAAAGGCAATTTCCTGCACCAGATCGGCGCCGCCGCCGCGCAAAGCATCAAAAAACTTTTGCGGTCTTCCGATCCCGGCAAAGGCCAATAATGGCCCTTGGGGCGGGGCCTCTGGATTAACCAGCGCGGCGCGAAATACCGGCAGATCGGTTTCAACTTTCATCTCACCATCGCCCATAAAAATAATGGCATTGGCCCGGGCCAGCGCATCGGCCAAAGGTTCGCGCAATGGCCCGGCGGGAAACACCCGCCCATTGCCAAAGCCGTTATTGTCAATCACCAGCAAGGATGCATCCTTGGCCAGATACGGGTTTTGAAATCCGTCATCCATAATGATGACACTGGCCCCCTGGGCGGCCAGACGTCTGGCCCCGGCCACCCGGTCTCGGGCAATAACGGTGGGGGCGCACTGCGCCAGTAAAAGGGCCTCATCACCAACATCGCGGGCGCTGTGATGGGATGGCTCCACCAAAACCGGGCCACGTAATTTGCCGCCATAGCCACGGGAAAGAAAGGCGGGGTTTTGCCCCGCCGCCTGCAAATGGGTGGCCAGCGCCAGCGTCAATGGGGTTTTGCCGGTGCCGCCAAGGGTGACATTGCCAAGGCAGATCACTGGCACCGGGACATGGGTGGGGATAACCCGGCGTTGCCTTGCCCGCCCGGCCATGATCACCAGCCATGATAACGGGCTTAGCAATGCCCGGGTCAGGGGCGCGGCCATGGTGCCGTGTTTGTGGTTCCAAAAGGCCGGCGCGCGCATTATTCACCCCCCCGGATCAGCGGCATCAGCGCCGCCAATGTTGCCTGCATGGGCGCATTGGCCTGATCGTGGGCAATGGTGTTGGCGGCGGTGCTCATGGCCTTGGCTTTATCAGGATTATCCCAAAGGTCTAATACGGCGCGGGCCATGGCGGCCCCGGTTTTTACTGGCCTTGCCCCTTCGGCCCGGATCAGGGTTTCGTAAATTTCCTGAAAACTGGCACAATAAAGACCGCATAAAACAGGCACGTTCAGGCGCGCCGCCTCCAACGGATTATGCCCGCTAAGCGTTGGCAATAAAGACCCGCCAATAAAGGCCGGGGTGCCAAGGCGCAGCCATAGCCCCATCTCGCCAATGCTGTCCCCAAGATAGACGTGGGTGGTATCATTTAGGGCCGCGCCGGTGCTGTGCCGGGTGGTGGCGAGGCCCGCCTGATCGCAAAGGGTGATGATTTTATCGGCCCGCTCCGGATGGCGCGGCACCAGTACCAGCAAAGCATTTGGATGGCTTTGCAAAATCTGCTGATGGGCGCGAAGCACGGTTTTGTCCTCGCCCTCATGGGTGGACAGTGCCAGCCAGACCGGGCGGTCTTTTATGGCCGCTTGCAGGCGCGATAAAGTGGTTTTGTCGGCAGTGGGGGCGGGCATAGAGAATTTCAGATTGCCGATCGTCTCATAGGTTTGATTGCTCAGCTTCATCAAACCGGCCCGGGTACCCCGATCGGCGGCCCCGATCCAGTCAAACGCCCGGATCAGTGTGGCCGCGCTAAACGGCGCGCTTTTCCAGCGCTGCAGGGAATGTTCGTTCATGCGTGCATTGGCCAGCGCCAGCGGTGTGCCGTGGGCTTTGGCCGTCAAAATAAGATTGGGCCACAATTCGGATTCCATCAACACCCCAAGATCAGGATGCCAATGTGCCATAAAGCGCGTCACCGCGAGGGGCAGGTCCAAAGGCAGATATTGATGCACCGCGTTTTTACCAAGGCGGCGGGCCACCATATCCGCCGATGTGCGGGTGCCGGTGGTGATTAAAAAGTGCAGATCATCTCTGGCCGCCTGCATGGCCTGCATCAGGTTCAGGGCGAGATCGGCTTCGCCCACACTGGCCCCATGCAGCCAGACCAGCGTGCCCTTGGGGCGCGTCATATCGGTTATGCCAAAGCGTTCACCCAGACGGGTGGCCTCTTCCTTGCCGGCCTTTGCCCGGCGGCCCAGCCAGGCGGGGGCCAGCGGGGTTAGCGCCTGGGTAAGGGCGCGATATATGCCAAGGCCAAGGGGCATCATGGGGTGGCCTCGATGGGCGCGTGACCACAGGCCATATCGGCTTCCCTGGTGGCGGCATTAAGGAGACTTTCCAGCTCCTGTCGTTTTTCCTCCAGCATGGCATTATCGGCATCTTTGGGCACCCATATCGGGCCTTTCCAGACAATGGCACCCCGGCCAAAGGGCAAGGGCAGCTTAAAGCGATCCCAGGTAGACAGGCCGATGCGCCAGCGCGTGGCCATGCCCAGACACAGGATCGGCGCGCCGGTCAGGCTGGCCAGCTTGATGGCGCCCATGCTGGCCTGCATAATCGGGCCTCGGGGTCCATCGGGGGTGATGGCCATACAGCCGCCCTCTTCAACATGACGGATCATCTGGCGAAAGGCGGTGCTGCCGCCTTTTTCCTTGGATTTGCGCAGATTTTTGGCCGAACCGCGAATGATCTTGGCCCCCAGGGCATTGGCTGCGCGAGCAATAAAGGCCCCATCGGGCGAACGCGAGATAAGAAACGCCGGTTGCTGGCGCTGCATCGGCCAGCTGGCGATGGCCATGGCAACCCGGCCATGCCACAGCGCGCCGATCATTCCCTTGCCCTCCTGCCAGAGGGGTTCCATCATGTCCTGACCCTCAATTGTCCACCGCGTGCTGGCCTTGATCAGGCGCATATACCCCGCCAGCAAGGTAGCCAGCGTGACTTGCAAAATTGAGGATCGAAAAAGGCGTTTCAGCATGGATTAACAAATAACATGGATAACAAGGTTCGCGCAGGTTATGACACGTTTTGCGCCAAGATGAATACAGGAAGCTGATGCGCTTTGATCTTTCCACGCTTAAGGGTCGCCGACAGGCCAGAAATGATCTGATCTGGCGCGATCATGGTTTTTTGCGCATCTGGTTTCAAAATGCCCATTGGATTTCCGATGAAATGGTGCGCACCAACCAGCCCAGCCCGCGTCAGATCGGCCAATGGGCCGAACGGGGCATCAAAACGATCATCAATTTGCGCGGGGGGCTGGATGGCGGTTTTCATGCGCTGGAGCGCGAGGCCTGCGCCCAAAACGGCATCACGCTGGTGAATTTCAATATTAAATCCCGCGATGTGCACCCCCCGGAGGTGATCTTTGCGGCCCGTGATCTTTTTGACGAGATTGCCTATCCGGCGCTGATGCATTGCAAATCCGGTGCTGACCGGGCCGGGTTTATGGCCGCGCTTTATCTGCATTTTCGCAAAAACGAACGCATCGAAGTGGCCATGCAGCAATTATCCTTCAAATATCTGCATGTGCGTCAGGGCAAGACCGGCATGCTGGATTTCTTTTTTCAATGCTATCTGGATGATGCCAAGAAGAAACCAATCAGCTTTGCCGACTGGGTGCGCGATGTGTACGACCCACCCGCGGTCAAAGCCGCTTTTATGGAAAGCTGGCTGGGCAATACGCTGGTCGATAAAATCCTGCGCCGGGAGTAATATCCATGCTTTCTTGGTGGCGCCTTCGTCTTTGCTAGAAAGGTGACCCATGGTCGTTTTATTGTTTGTTCTTATAGAGATGGCTTGTTGCCTGCAGGCTGAACCCGATACCATGGGGCCGGTCACCATTTGCCAAAAGCAGAATTATGATCAGATCATCCTTGTTGATCACACGCTATGCTTCAAAGGGATGATTAAACCACAAAGTGAGTTGGTTCGCGTTTTAAAGGCGGCGGAAGTGTCAGACTTGGTTATTAATAGCTCTGGAGGATATGCAGAACCGGCCTTGGATGCCGCCCTTATCATCTACCAAAAAGGCATTGATGTATATGTGGATGGCATGTGTGGGTCATCTTGTGCGAATTATATTTTCCTAGCCGGTCGGTATAAATACTCTACAAAAAACAGCATTATTTTTTGGCATGGCTCTCCCCGGAGTAATCCCGAAATGAATACGCCTCCTTCTGGATGGACTGACGAGGAAGTCCGCACGTCCAACGCGCGACTGCGCAGGGTAAAGGCAAAGCAATCTGAATTGCTGCGGATAATTGGCGTTTCGCCGGATTTACTGGATAGTCCAGGTTCTACCTTTTTCAATAACCCAATAGTGGAGGAACAGGGATGGACGGTTGATGATATCCAAACCGGTGCCATGCAAGGTAGATTCGCATGGACGGTTGGCCCAAGGCGCCTGAAAAAAGACTATGGTGTGAAGGGTATCAAACGAATGTGGTATTCAGATGCGAGGGCCATGTATGACTTGGGAAAGTCTGTTTTTGGCGATGGTTTTTTTCTGATTTCATATTCCGAACCGGATGGCTTTAACCTGCCATCTCCTTGATTGTGTTCTCTTTGATTCTATGCCGTATTACGGTCTACTATCCCCACACCGTGGCGGTGGGCGGGTGCAGCGTGGCGCCCTCATAGTGCAGGCCGGGTTCGCGGTCTTTGGCCAGCAATAACGGGCCATCCAGATCGACAAAATCCGCCAGTGAACCCAGCATCAAAGATGGCGCCATGCCCAGGGAGGTGCCGACCATACAGCCCAGCATCACCTTCAGACCGTGCTCTTTGGCCCCGCGCGCCAATAGAATCGCCTCGCTAAGGCCGCCGGTTTTATCCAGCTTGATATTCACCGCACCATAAAGCCCCGCCAGGCGCGGCAGGTCGGCGCTGGTATGCAGGCTTTCATCGGCGCAGATCGGAATGGGCGAGCGCAGCCCCGCCAGCGCCTGATCATCATCGGCGGGCAAAGGTTGTTCGATCAAGACCACGTTCAGCGCGGCCAGTTGGGGCAATAGCGCGCTTAGCTGATCCGGGCTGAGGCCTTCATTGGCATCCAGGATCAGGGCGGCATCACCGCGCACGGCCTTGATGGCCAAAAGGCGTTTTATATCCAGTCCATCACCGGCCAGTTTCAGCTTTAACAGGGTAAATGCCTTGGCTGCCTTGGCCTTGTTGGCCATAATCGCAGGGGTATCAATGGCGATGGTAAAGGCGGTGGGGACCGGTTGGGGCCTTGCCAGATCGGCCCGTTGCCATACCGGCACACCGCTTTGTTTGGCTTGCAAATCCCACAATGCACAATCCACCGCATTTCGTGCCGCGCCCGGGGGCATGGCGCTTTGCAGGTCTTGGCGGG
>WFTT01000008.1 GCA_015485335.1 Robiginitomaculum sp. | reverse complement strand
GTGTCATCCCGGCCCCAGAGCCGGGATCCATGCTGACCTCCATTGTATGAGGCACTTCAAACTGTACCCCGGCCTGCGCCGCAATGACGATTATAATCTATCCCGTGCATAGCTCTCCCAAGGGGCAAAGAGGGGCATTTTTTACCCCTTGGCCATCCCTGCCTTATCCCGAAATTATACTTGAAAAGCACAGAATTGACCCTGTTTTGCCCCTAAAACGGGCCTTTTTACCCCTTTTTGCCCTTTAAGGTTTTGCGGGATAAGTCGGTGTCATGCCCGCCCGGCGTCTTTGGGCTATACTGGTCAATTTAGGCGTCGCGGTTATGGGCCAGCTTGCCGGCGACGAATGTTTGACGCACCGCCCGATCGTCTGCCAAAATCATCAGGGCGAACAGCAATTGTTCAAACGTGTTGGTATGCGCCAGACGGCGTTTGATCAGGGGGGTGGCGGCCAGGTCTAGCACGACAAAATCGGCTTCCTTGCCGGGGGCGAAATTGCCCACATGTTCATCAATGTGCAAGGCCCGCGCCCCACCCAGTGTGGCCAGATAAAACGCCTCATAGGGGCTCAGGCTGTGCCCGCGCAATTGCGAAACTTTATAGGCCTCGCTCATGGTGGCAAAGGGGCTAAGGGACGTGCCACCGCCCACATCTGTGCCAAAAGCGATGGTGATATTGGCCTCTTGTGCGGCGGCCAGATCAAACAGGCCAGAGCCTAAAAACAGGTTCGATGTGGGGCAATGGGCAAGCGCCGATTTAGCACCCGCCAGCGTCGCCCGGTCGGCATTGCTAAGGTGCACCCCATGGGCAAAAACGGAATTTTCGGTGACCAGTCCGGCGCGTTTGTAAACGTCCAGATAGCCTTTGGCGTCCGGGAAAAGTGCCTCGGCGCGTTCGATCTCGTCTGTATTTTCACAAAGGTGCGTGTGCAGCAAAACGTCCGGGTGTTCGGCCAGTAAACGGCCCGCCAGATCAAGCTGTTCTTGGGTGGAGGTGAGCGCAAAGCGCGGCGTTACCGCATAGCCAAGGCGGCCCTTGCCGTGCCATTTTTCGATCAGCGCCTTTGATTCATCATAGCTTTCCTGCGCGGTGTCCAGCAAATCATCGGGCGCATGGGCATCCATCATTACCTTGCCGCTGATCAGGCGCAAATTGCGCTTTAACGCCTCGTCAAATATGGCATCGACCGTGTGCGCATGAACGGTAGCAAAGACCAGCGCCGAGGTGGTGCCATGGCGCAACAATTCGTCCAGAAAAAATGCGGCGGTGTCTTTCGCGCGATCAGGAAAGCGCTTCAGGCCGATCTCGGCCGGGAAGGCATAATGGTCCAGCCAGTCGAGCAAATGCTTGCCATAACTGGCGATCATATCAACCTGCGGGTAATGCACATGGGCATCGACAAAGCCCGGCATAATCAGGCCATCCGGCATGTGCTGCACGTCTATGTCGCGGGTCAGATCAGCCATCTCTTCTGGGCTGCCAAGGGCCAGAATGTGGCCGTCTTCGATGACTAAAACCCCATCATCATAGGCCATGATGGTGCCGGGCGCGGTTGCATGCGCGGGGTCATCCATAAAGTGCAGGATTTTGCTGCGAAAGGCGGTTCTGTTCATTGGGGGATCTCCACCACTAGCGGTGAGGGAAGTTGCACTTCGTCGCAATTTTCGCCATCACCCAGCCGATCGACAACCAGAAAATCACTGACCGCATCCAATGCCAGTAAATAATGGTGCCAGACGCCGGGATGATAATTCACCCCCTGATCCGGGTTGGCGATAAAGGCGCAGATTTTGGCGGGGTCCAGATCACCCTTGGGCGCGACCACCACCAAAAACGGATGCCCGGACAGAGGATAAAATGCCTGGCTGGAGAGCGGATGACGCTCCATCAGGGTAATTTTGATGGGCTTTGCCAAGGGCGTGGCGCGAAAAATGCTGATCCCCGGGCGGCCCTTTTGCGCATCAAGGCTAAGGGATGCGCCGGTATCATAGCGCTGGGTGTTGCCGTAATTGATGGTTTTGGGCGCGGCGTCCAAAACCGATATCACATCGCCAAAGGGGGCGAAGGCGGCGGCGGTCAGGAGCCGAGCAGTGAGGGCGCGCTGGCTCATTTTATCGATTGCGCCCATTTACCGATCATGGCGCGTTCCTCGTCCGTCATGCCGGTTTCATTGCCAAGCGGCATTATTTTGGCGACCACCACCTGGTCATAAATACGCCCTGCGGCGGCAGTAATGGCGGCCTTGTCGGTGAGGATGAGGCCCGCCGGTGGGGCATCAAAACCATCATAGGTAGGGCTTGTGGCATGGCACATGGTGCAATGGGTATCCATCAGGGCCTTGACCTGGGTATAGGTCACCGCGCCGGTGTCCTGCGGCTTGGCAAAGCCGTTCTGGCTGGCGGCGGCAAACACCATGGTCGCAATGAAAACCGCGGCCCCGGCCACCAGATAGCCATAATGCACATCGTTCTTGTGGCGACGGTTGAAAAAGTGGCGGATCAACATGCCGCAAATGGCAAAACCGGCCAGCAAGGCCCAGTTATATGGATTGCCAAACAGCAGCGGATAATGGTTGCTGAACATAATCAGCACCACCGGCAAGGTCATGTAATTATTATGTAAACTGCGTTGTTTGGCGGCCTGACCCAGTTTTGGATCCGGCGCTTGACCGGCCAACATAGAGGCGACCACTTTGCGCTGGTTGGGAATGATGATGAAGAACACATTGGCCGCCATGGCGGTGCCCACAATGGTGCCCATATGCATCACCGCACCGCGCCCGGAAAACACCAGGTTCAACCCATAGGCAAAGCCAAGGAGCACAAAAAACCACACCGTACCCAGCAAGGCATTGTTTTTACGCAAAGGCGATTTGCACAGGCCATCATAAATCAGCCACCCGGCGGCCAGTACCAGCAGGCCAAGGCCCGTGGCCTGAAGATTGGTCATGTCCAATTTAGAGCGATCAACCAGATACAGATCGGCGGACCAGTAATACATCAATGCAAGGAGCGCGAAGCCGGAAAGCCATGTGGTATAGGCCTCCCATTTGAACCAGTGCAAATCATCGGGCATGTGATCTGGTGCCACCAGATATTTTTTCTTGTGGTAAAACCCGCCGCCATGCACCGCCCAGAGCGCGCCAAAAACGCCCTTGTCCTTTTCGTCCTTTTCAGGGCGCAAAGAGTTGTCCAGCCAGATGAAATAAAAGCTGGAACCAATCCAGGCAATGCCCGCAATGACGTGCAGCCAACGGATCGCCATATTCAGCCAGGGGGTGATGTCGAGGTCCATAATCTAGTCCGTTTCAATCAGGGTCAGCAATTGCGCCGCCACCGCAATGGCGATGGCTTCGGGGGCCTTGCCGGGAATGCCATCCATGCCAATGGGGCAGGTCAGGCGGTCCAGCCTGTCTGGCGCAATGCCTTCTTTTTGAAGGCGATGGGTAAAACGCGCCCGCTTGGTTTTCGAGCCAATCAGTCCGCAAAAAGAAAAATCGCCGCGCCGCAAAATCGCGCGTACCAGTTGATAATCCAAATCGTGATCATGGGTCAGGACGAGGAAAATCGCATCCTTGGGGGTGTCTCTAATGGCGTGTACGGGCGTATCAAGGCGCAGGGTTTTTACCCCATCGCGGATCTTGTGCGCAAAGCTTTCCGGGCGTTGATCAACCCAGGAAATGGCAAAGGGCAGGCCCGCTAGAACCCGCACCAAAGCGGTGCCCACATGGCCCGCACCAAAAAGAAAAAGCGGGGCGGGCGGGGCGGCATTCTCGATAAGGCGTGCCCGAATGGCGTCTGGCGATCCGCTAAAGCGCTCATATTTCAGGGCCACCTGACCGCCGCAACACTGGCCCAGGTCTGGGCCGAGGATCATGGTTTCGCGCAAGATTTGTGGGCCATTTTGTAAAATTTCTCTGGCCCGGGCGGCGGCCCCAAATTCCAGCGCGCCACCGCCAATGGTGCCATATTGGCGGGTGGCGGTGACCAGCATTTGCGTGCCGGTCCCCCGCGGGGCCGAGCCTTTGACATCGGCCAGACTGACCAGAACCGCGCCGGTTTTCTGGCTAAGCTCGCGCAAAGCATTTTCGTGCCAGGCACTCATTTTTAGGTCCCCTCTTGCAGGGCCGTAACCGCGCGTAAAATCGCTTCGGGTGTGGCCGGGGCGTGCAGATCAGGCAGGGTCTTGTAATTGCCCACACTGGCCACCGCATCGGTGATGGCGCTAAAGACAGAAATGGCTAGCATGAAAGGCGGCTCGCCCACGGCCTTGGATTTATGGATGGTGTCTTTTGTGTTTTCGCCATTTTCATAAAGCGCGACATTGAACACGGGCGGGCGGTCCGAACAGGCTGGGATTTTATAGGTCGAGGGCGCATGGGTGCGCAAAATGCCCTGATCATCAAACACCAGTTCTTCGGAAGTTAGCCAGCCCGCGCCCTGTACAAAGCCGCCCTCGATCTGGCCAATATCCAGCGCCGGATTGATGGATTTGCCCACATCATGGACAATATCAACGCGCAAAATCCGGCTTTCGCCGGTCAGTAAATCCACTTCAACTTCGCTGATCGCCGCGCCATAGGCATAATAATAAAACGGCTTTCCGGTATGTTTTTCGCGGTCATAATGAATGTCTGGTGTGGCGTAAAACCCGGTAGAGGACAGCGAAATGCGGGCCATATAGGCGGCATTGACCAGCTCGGCAAACGTCCAGTTCTTGGTCCCGGCGCGCACATGGCCGTTTTCAAAAACAACCTCCGCAGAGGTGCACCCGGCTTCGCTGGCGGCAAAGACCGCCAAGCGGGCCTTGATGGTTTGCGCCGCCCGCTGGGCCGCCATGCCGTTCAGGTCCGTACCGGAAGACGCAGCAGTGGCCGAGGTGTTGGGCACCTTGTCGGTATCGGTGGCGGTGATCTTGACCTTGGCAAAATCTATCTGAAATTCTTCGGCGACAATTTGGGCAATTTTGGTGTTCAGGCCCTGACCCATTTCCGTGCCGCCATGGTTCAGATGCACACTACCATCGGCATAGACGTGTACCAACGCGCCCGCCTGATTAAGAAAGGTGGTGGTAAAGGAAATGCCAAATTTTACCGGCGTTAAGGCAATGCCCCGGCGCACATATTGGTGGCTGTCATTAAAGGCGCGCACCGCCGCACGGCGGGCCGCATAATCGGCGCGGGTCTCTAAATCTTCAATAATTTGCGGCGCGACATTATCCATCACCCGCTGGCCATAGGGGGTGAAATCCCGGCCCATTTTATTGTAAAGATTGACCTTTCGCACCTCCAAAGGGTCTTTGCCCAAATGCAGGGCAATGGCATCCATCACCCGCTCTATGGCGATCATGCCTTGGGGGCCGCCAAAGCCGCGAAAGGCGGTGTTGGAGACGGTGTTGGTGCGAAAACGCCGCGAGGTAATGTCGGCATTATTCAGAAAATAGGCATTGTCTGCATGAAACATGGCGCGATCATTGATCGCCGCCGAGAGGTCCATTGAACAGCCACAGCGCGAAGCCAGATCGAGGAAAATACCGCTGATTTGGCCGCGATCATCAAAGCCAACTTTATAGTCAATTTCAAAATCATGACGCTTGCCGGTCATCACCATGTCATCATCGCGGTCCAGCACCAGACGCGCCGGACGCCCGGTCTTATGGCTGGCCAGCGCGGTCATGGCGGCAATCAAGGCGGCCTGGGTTTCCTTGCCACCAAAGCCGCCGCCCATGCGCCGCAACTGAACGCGCACATCATGGCTGTGCCTGTTCAGCATATGCGCGATCAGGTGTTGCACTTCACTGGGATGCTGGGTTGATGAGGTGAGGATCAAATCCCCATCCTCGCCGGGAATGCACTGCGCCCCCTGACTTTCCAGATAAAAATGGTCCTGTCCGCCGACGCGTAAATGCCCGCTAAGCGTATGTTGGGCAAAGCGCACGGCATCTTCGGTCGAGCCCATAAACATCAGCTGTTCTGGCTCCAGATCCGTTTTGGCGGCGCGGGCCTCTTTCAGGGTTAAAATGGCCGGCAGATCTTCATATTCGATGATGGCCAGGGCGGCGGCATGACGCGCAGCGGCCAGGCTGGTGGCAGCGACAGCAAAGATCGCCTGCCCGGCATAGACCACCTCATCTACCGCAAAGATGGGATCATCACCGGTGCCGGTGGGACTGACATCATTGGTGCCGGGAATGTCTTTGGCGGTAAGGACGCAGACCACCCCCGGCGCGGCACGCACGGCGCTAAGGTCCAGCTTTGTGATCTTGGCATGGGCGCGGGTGGAAAGACCCGGTTGCATGTGCAACAGCCCCGGCGGGCACGGCAGATCATCGACATAGATCGCCTCGCCGGTAACGTGTTTGTGGGCGCTGTCATGGGGGACGCTTTGAAATTTAGCCATGATGCACCTTTCTTGCCAGATAGGGGGCGTCCTCGCCAAGATAGAATTTCCACATGAGGTTTTGGGCTGCTTGCAGACGATAATCGGCGCTGGCGCGCATATCGCTTAAGGGGGTGAAATCCTGCGCCAGAGCGGCCATGGCGGCCCGCAAATTGGTCTCATTCCACACTTTGCCCATCAGGGCCGCTTCGGCGGTTTTGGCACGAGCAGGCGTGGCCGCCATACCGCCAAAGGCAAAGCGTGCCTCGGTTACGTTTTCATCTTGCATACGCACAAAAAATGCCCCGCACAGGGCGGAAATGTCCTGATCAAAACGCTTGGAAACCTTATAAACCGCAAAGCGCGCGGCTGGGTCCATTGCGGGCACAAAGAGGCTTTCAACGAACTCGCCGGGTGCGCGATCCTGCTGACCATAGGCGATGAAGAAATCTTCCAGCGCCATGCGCCTGCGGGTTTCGCCTTGTCGCAAAACCAGTTCCGCCCCAAGGGCAATCAGTGGTGGCGGCATGTCGCCAATAGGTGAGCCATTGGCAATATTGCCACCAATGGTGCCGGCATTTCTGATTTGGGTGGAGCCGATGCGGCGCATCATCTCGCCCAAGGAAGGGTGCAGATCACCAAATGCGGCATGGGCGGCGGCATAGCGGACCCCGGCCCCGATACTCAGGCCCTCTTCAGTCTTTAAAATCCCGGCAAAGCCCGCTACCCGGCCAATATCGATCACTGTCTCAAGAACGGCGTGTTTCTTGGTCACCCACAGACCCACATCGGTGCCTCCGGCCAAAATGGTGGCCTCTGGATGATCGGCATAAAGCGCGGCCAGTTCATCCGGCGTCTGCGGTGCGAAATACTTTTTCAGCGTACCCGTCAGAGGATCTGTCTTGGACAGCGCCAGGGTGTCCTCTTTTGCGGACGGGGCCAGCGCAATCTCATCAATCTTGGGATAATCATACATCGCCTTGGCCGCCCGAATGATCGGGGCATAGCCGGTACAGCGGCACAGATTGCCCGCCAGAACGTCGTTCAGCGTTTCTTCGTCCACCGCGCCGTCATTGCGGTAATGGGCATAAAGGCTCATCACAAAACCCGGCGTGCAAAACCCGCATTGCGATCCGTGATGCTCGACCAGCGCGCGCTGTACCGGGTGTAGTGCACCATCCTTGGCCAATCCCTCAATCGTTATGACGGTCTTGCCATCCAGCGTGGGTAAAAAGGCGATACAGGCGTTCATCGCCCGCCATGTCTGTGTCGCATCGGGATCGCCAATGACCACCGTACAGGCCCCGCAATCGCCCTCGGCGCAACCTTCCTTAGTGCCGGTCAAAGTGCGTGTCTGCCGCAGCCAGTTAAGCAAGGTCAGGGTAGGGTCGGGGTTTTGAACCTCAACGGTTTTGCCGTTCAAGGTAAAGCAAATGGTATCGCGCATCAGCTACCCCGGTATGTGGAATAACCAAAGGGAGAAACCAGCAGCGGCACATGATAATGAGCGGCCATTTCCGCCAACCCAAATTCGATCGCAACCACGCCCAAAAACGCCGGTTCGGGCAGATCCACACCCCGGTCGCGGTAATAATCAGCCACACCAAATTCCAGACGGTACAGGCCGGGGCGCATGTCTTCGGGCGCAATCAGTGGCGCGTCGCACCGCCCGTCACCATTGGTGGTGGTCTCAAGCAGAAGCTGGCCGCCCTCAAAATACAGGCGCAGGCGCATCCCGGCCGCTGGACAGCCATTGGCGGTATCCAATACATGCGTGGTCAGTCCAGCCATTTTTTCTCCCAAGGTACAGAGGCACGGCATTGTCAGGGCCGTGTAAAATCGGTAACCCCGTAGTGTTGCCAAATTGACCAAAAAGACAAGTTTGTTTTCAGCCCTTTGGCCCAAGAGACTCTAAAATGACACAAAGCCCTTATCCGCGCGACCTTATCGGTTATGGCCCAAATCCACCAAAGGCAAATTGGCCGGGCGGGGCGCGCATCGCCATTCAAATTGTGCTCAATTATGAAGAAGGCGGCGAAAATTCCATACTGCACGGCGATGCCGGCGCGGAAACTTTTTTGTCCGAAATTATTGGCGCTGCGCCGGTGCCAAATGCCCGCCATATGAGCATGGAAAGCCTTTATGAGTATGGGTCTCGCGCCGGGGTGTGGCGTTTGCTGAATCTCTATGCACGCCTGAATGTGCCGGTGACGGTGTTTGCCGTGGCCATGGCCTTGCAACGCAACCCCGCAGTATGCGAGGCCATGTTACGGGCCGGGCACGAGATTGCCAGCCACGGCCTGCGCTGGATCAACTACCAAAATGTGCCGGTGGAGGTGGAGCGCGCCCATATGGATGAGGCGATGCAGATCCTCACCGGTCTGACCGGCGAGCGCCCGCTGGGCTGGTATACCGGGCGGACCAGCCCCCATACCCGCGATCTGGTGGCCGAGTATGGCGGCTTTTTGTATGACGCGGATGATTATTCCGACGATCTGCCGTTTTGGTCAACGCAAGTGAAGCGGCCGCATTTGATCGTACCCTATACGCTGGACGTAAACGATATGCGCTTTTGTGCGCCGCAAGGCTTTAACGCCGGGGATCAGTTTTATACTTACTTGAAAGACACCTTCGACACGCTTTATCGGGAGGGCGAAACCCGCCCCAAAATGATGTCCATTGGCACCCATTGCCGCATTGCCGGCAAGCCCGGTCGTCTGGCGGCGCTGGAACGCTTTATCCGTTATGCGCAAAGCCATGAAGATGTATGGTTTGCCCGGCGTGTGGACATTGCCCGCCACTGGTATGAGCACCATCCTTATGAGGGGACAAGAACATGAGCTTGAACCCCAATCCGGCTAGGTTGGATGAAGATGGCTTTGTTGATGCCTATGGCAGCGTTTACGAGCACTCGCCCTGGATCGCCAAGGCGGTCTGGCAGAACCTTGATGGCAAGGTGCCAGATAGCGCCCGGAAGCTGTCTTTACTGATGGCCGGGGTGCTGGAAAAGGCCGATATGGATGCCAAGCTGGCACTGCTGCGTGCTCACCCAGATCTGGCGGGCAAGGCGGCCATTGCCGGTGATCTGACCCGGTCTTCGCGTAATGAACAGGCGGGCGCGGGTCTTGATACCTGCACAGCCGATGAATTTTCCCGTTTCGAGCGCCTGAACGCCGCCTATAAGGAAACGTTCGGCTTTCCCTTTATTGTTGCGGTCAAGGGTCTGACCCGCCATGACATTCTGGACCAGTTTGAGGCGCGCCTGCAAAATAGCCGCGATAAAGAATTGCAAACGGCCCTGAACGAGGTGAATAAAATCGCCCGCCTGCGCCTGACCGCCATGGAAGATGAAACATGATCCCGGGGCTTACCCCTCATGTGTCATTACCCGGCTTGTCCGGGTAATCCAGAGGCCGTTTTCATTATTGACTGGATTGCCCGAATAAATCGGGCAATGACAACGTGGAGCTAAACGACATGACCCCCGATTTTGCCAAAGAAAATATAGACCTGGCCCAGCCGCGTCTGGGGTCAGAAGTCGTGTATGCCACGGATGATTTTTTTGCCGACAAGGCCCGTCTGATCAGCCCCGAAGCGCCAGTATTCATCGAAGGCAAATACGATGATAACGGCAAATGGATGGATGGCTGGGAAAGCCGGCGCAAGCGCGTGCCCGGCCATGATCATTGCATTATCCGCCTTGGTCGGCCGGGGGTGATCCGCGGGTTTTTAATCGATACCGCGCATTTTACTGGCAATTACCCGCCCTTTGCCTCGCTGGAGGCCTGTATCTCGGATGCGGAAATTCCGGGCGAGGAGGGCTGGTGCGAACTGGTGCCCAAAATGGCGTTAAACGGCAATTCGCAACATTATGTGACGGTGGGCGCCGCCGAGGCCTTTACCCATGTGCGCTTGCATATCTATCCCGATGGCGGGGTGGCGCGCCTGCGCGTTTATGGCACCATTCACAAGGATTGGTCCAAGGTTTCAGGCGATGCATTGATCAATCTGGCGGCACTGGAAGAGGGCGCGCGGCCGATCGGTTGTAATGATCAGCACTTTGGTACGCCGGAAAATATGCTGGCGCCTGGCAAAGGCATCAATATGGGCGATGGCTGGGAAACCCGGCGGCGGCGCGAGCCTGGCCATGACTGGGCGGTAATTGCCCTGGCCCATCCCGGCGTGATTGAAAAGGCGGTGATCGACACCGCATTTTTCAAGGGTAATTACCCGGACCGGGCGTTTTTACAAGCCGCCCTGATCACCGGGAAAACCGATGTGGAGATTCTGGCTGAGGCCGAAAGCTGGCCGGTTTTATTGCCGGAGCAAAAACTCTCCGCCGATAGTGTGCATGAGTTTACCGATACCTTGGCGGCGATCGGCCCGGTCAGCCATGTGCGGTTGAACATCATTCCCGATGGCGGGGTCAGCCGCCTGCGCCTTTGGGGCAAACTGACATAAAATCCTGCCCCCCACCTTTACAAGCGGTAAGGAGAGGCGCATAGGCGCAATTGGTGCCAGGCTCCGGTCGCGCCTATTCTTTACCATTTGAAAGCCGTGTCATGGAAACCGTGCGCAAAAACCCATTTCGAAACCTCAAGGGTGATATTTTTGGTGGTTTGACCGCCGCCGTAATTGCGCTGCCATTGGCGTTGGCCTTTGGGGTGGCCTCGGGCCTTGGTCCGGCGGCGGGCCTTTATGGGGCCATTGCCACCGGGTTTTTTGCGGCCGTGTTTGGCGGCACACCGGCACAGGTTTCCGGCCCCACCGGGCCGATGACCGTGGTGATGGGGGCGGTGGTCGCCGCCCATGCGGGCACCATGCCCGAGGCCTTTGCCATCGTCATGCTGGGCGGAGCGTTTCAGATCCTTTTTGGCTTTGCCAAGGTCGGCCATTATGTGCGCTATACGCCCTATTCGGTGGTGTCTGGTTTTATGACTGGCATTGGCCTGATCATTATTATCATTCAGGCGTTACCGTTTCTGGGCCTGCCGGCCGCCGATGGCGGTCCCGTGGGGGCCGTGCGGGCGCTGTTGCATATGGATCCGCATACCATTGGCATGAATGCCCCGGTGCTGGCCGTTCTTTCACTGGTGACCATCGTGTTGTGGCCACAGGCTTTGCGCCGCTTTGTACCCTCGCCACTGGCCGCTTTGCTGGTTGGGACACTGGCCGGGGTGTTTCTGCTCAAAGGCGTGCCAACCATCGGGGCTATTCCGGCCGGCCTGCCGGATTTACATGTTCCGGTGTTCAGCTTTGAACATCTGGGCGGCATGGTACAGGCCGGGCTGGTACTGGCCTTGCTGGGCTCTATCGACAGTTTGCTGACCTCTTTGGTGGCCGATTCTATCACCCGCACCGCCCATGATTCCAATCAGGAACTGATCGGGCAGGGCATTGGTAATATGGTGGCCGGGCTGATCGGTGGTTTGCCGGGCGCCGGGGCCACCATGCGTACGGTGATCAATGTACGCGCCGGGGGGCGCACCCCGATATCGGGGGCCATCCATGCACTGGTGCTGTTAACCCTGGCCTTGGGTCTGGGGCCATTGGCAGCACAGATTCCGCTGGCAGTACTGGCCGGGATTTTGATGAAAGTCGGCTGGGATATTATCGATTGGGGCTATCTGAAACACGTACACATGGTACCCCGCGACAAGGCAGTGGTGATGATTATCACCTTTTTAATGACCGTATTTGTCGACCTGATCACTGCCGTGGCGGTGGGCATCATTCTGGCCGCCTTTGTCAATTCCCGGGCGCTTAGCGAAGAACAGCTGAAGGGCGTGCATCACCATAGCGGTGAAGGCGATGATGATGCCATATTGACCGAAGAAGAACGCGATCTGTTGCGCCAGGCCAAAGGCCGCGTGATTGTCACCCGTTTGCGCGGGGCGTTTTCCTATGCGTCAGCGCGCGAACTGGGGCGCCGTGTCAGCCAGCAAATCCTGGGCCGTCTGGTGGATATTTATGATTTTTCAGAGGCCGGTTATATCGACCCCAGTGCCGCCATGGCGTTGGATGATGTGTTCAAACAGGCAAAGCTGGGCAATCAGACGATTATGGTGGCGGGCTTGAGCGGCAAGGCCAAAAAGACCCTGGAGGGCTTTGGTATTCTTGATCTGGTAGAGCGCGAACACCGCTTTGAAACTCGTCACGAGGCCATCCTGGCGGCACTGGATCTGGTGGCGCGCGAAAACGCTTAAACTTCAAGTGTGATAATGTCATTGCGGCTGATCTGGCCGCCGTTCAGCACCACGGCCAAAACGCCGCCGCGCCAATCGGGGCCAAGGGCCGCGCGCAGACCCGGGCGAGCCGCCTCCATTCGCGAACAGGGTTTGCATTCTTCGGTGATTTTCAAAGCCACCTCGCCAATGCGCATAACGGCGCCAATACTGTCTTGCAGGTCTAATCCATCCACCAGCAAATTGGCCCGCCGGACTGTCCAGGGCAGGGTTTCGCCCAGCGCCGCGCAGGCCTCGTCCCAGCAAGTTTGCGATAAAATGCTGACCTGCCGCCCGGGGCTGGCCCCGCGAAAATCACCAGACAGTCCGCGTTCTGCAGAGATATCGATGGTTTCCAGTTCTTCCAGATCCCCATGAGAGCGCGCATGGCGGGCGATGGCGATCAGGCGTCCGGATGATGTACTCATCAGTCGCCCAGGCTTTCCATCACCTCTTCGGAGATGTCGAAATTGGCATAGACGTTTTGCACGTCATCGGAATCTTCCAGAGCATCCATCAGTTTTAATAATGTGCCGGCCTTGTCGGCGCCCACATCGATGGTGTTTTGCGGTTTCCAGATCATATTGGCCGAACTTGGCTCGCCAAAACTGGCTTCCAGCGCCTTGACCACTTCGTGCAGGTCTTCGCGGGCGCAATAAATCGTGTGGGTTTCCTCGTCCGAGACCACATCTTCGGCGCCGGCCTCGATGGCCGCTTCCAACATGGTATCCTCATCGGCCACATCGGCGGCATATTGCACTTCGCCCATATGGTCGAACATAAAGGCGACCGAGCCGGTTTCACCCAAATTACCGCCATTTTTGGCAAAGGCAGAGCGCACTTCGGCGGCGGCGCGGTTTTTATTGTCGGTGGAAACCTCAACAATAATGCCAATACCCGCCGGGCCAAAACCTTCATAACGGATTTCTTCATAATCGGCACCGTCCGCGCCGGTGGCCTTGTCGATGGCACGCTGAATATTGTCTTTGGGCACCGATTGGGATTTGGCGTTATTGATCGCCAGGCGCAGACGCGGATTGGCATCCGGGTCGCCGCCGCCCATTTTAGCGGCAATGGCAATTTCCTTGGACAATTTGGAAAACAGCTTGGAACGCGCCTTGTCCTGGCGTCCCTTGCGGTGCTGAATATTTGCCCATTTTGAGTGTCCGGCCATCGGGGCCTCCATCGGTATCGTGATCAATTTTGGAACTGTGTAAGACGGCCGCGCCGGCGCGGCAAGAGCCGTAACGCGCTAAGCTCAGCCCATGGGGTTAAAGCCTTTGGGCATCATTGCCGCCAGCGGCCCAGCCACTTTGGCCATTTGCTCCTTGGCAACTTCATCCACCTTGCGCCGGGCATCGTTGATGGCGGCCACGATCAGGTCTTCCAGAACCGTGGCGGCCTCTTCGCCTTCCTCCATCAGGGTCGGGTCAATGCGCACCGCACGGGCTTCGCCTTTGCCATTCAAGGTCACCGAGACCATGCCACCCCCGGCACGCCCTTCAACTTCCTGATCGGCCAGTCCCTGTTGAGCGGCGGCCAGACGGGCCTGCATTTCCTGGGCCTGTTTCATCATGGCGGCAATATCGGTCATGATTTATCTCCTGATCCTTCATTGGGCATTTTGATGCTGATAATTTTTGCGCCCGGAAATGCATCCAGAATGTGCTTCATCTCTGCGGATTGTTCCACTTCGAGGCGCAATTTTGCGTCTCTTTCTTTTTTCTGTTCGGCCAGGGTTGGGGCACCCTTGGCCTTGCCATCCAGACTGATCAGCCAGTTCTGGCCGGTCTGGTCCCGCAAAAACCGGGTCAGTTGTGGCGCCAGATCTGCCGGGGCATCTGGTTCGGGCTCGAACACAATAGAGCCGGGACGAAAACTGACCAGACGGACACAACGGCGTACCATGGCGCTCAGATGCATTTCCCGTTTGGCTCCCAGCAAGGCCACCACCTCTTCCAAAGAGTGGAGTTGCGCCATGGGTTCGCCTTCTGGCATCGGCGCACTCTCGGGCATGACCTGCATAGCCGGGGCGGCGCCGCCGCCATTGGCCTGGGCGCCGGGCCTGGGCGCAGAATTGTTGGGTGCGGCGACCGTCGCCGTCGCCGGCGCGGAGGAAGGCTCTTCAGCTTGGCTTTGCGGGCCATTGCGCAATAATCGCGCCGCCTCTTCGGGGCCGGGCAATGCGGCGGCGGCGCAGATGCGGATCAGCGCCATTTCGGTGGCGCTTAACGGGTCTGGGGCCAGGCGGGCTTCGTCCAGCGCTTTGAGCAACATTTGCCAGAGCCGGGCCAATTGCCCAAGGCTGAGATCGGCGCCCAACTGGCGCACCGTGGCGGCACTGTCGCCATATTCTTCCAGCGGCGTTTCCTCGCCCATAATGCTGGCGCGGGTGCATTGATGACAGTGGTCCAACAGATCGCGCAGGATGATCAACGGGTCGGCCCCGGCCTCGAACTGGCTTTGCAGTTCGGCACAACACGCCGCCGCATCGCCCTTGGCGGCCATGGCAAAAAGGTCCAGCACCCGGGTGCGATCGGCCAGGCCCAGCATGGTGCGAATATCTTCGCCGGAAACCTCGCTCTTGCCTTCTTCCTGCACCAGCGCCTGATCCAGAATAGAGAGGGCATCGCGAACCGAGCCTTCGGCCGCGCGGGAAATCAGCGCCAGACCGTCATGGGCAACTTCGGCGCCTTCCTTTTCGCAAATGTTCTGCAAATGAGAAATCAGTTGTTCGCGACCAATGCGTGCCAGGTCAAAGCGTTGGCAACGGGACAGGACAGTTACCGGGACTTTGCGAATTTCCGTGGTGGCAAAAATAAACTTGGCGTGGGGTGGCGGCTCTTCCAGGGTTTTTAACAGCGCATTAAACGCCGAGGTGGAGAGCATGTGCACTTCGTCAATAATATAGACTTTGTAACGCGCCGAGACGGGGGCATAGCGCACCCCGTCCAGTATTTCGCGAATGTCATTTATGCCGGTATGCGAGGCGGCATCCATTTCCATCACATCCACATGGCGCGAGGCGGCAATGGCGGCGCAATGCACCCCGGGTGGGTTCAGCGATATGGAGGGGCCGTCCACGCCCTCGCGCTCGTAATTCAGGGCCCGGGCCAACAGGCGTGCCGTGGTGGTTTTGCCCACCCCGCGCACCCCGGTCAGCATAAACGCATGGGCCACCCGGTTTGTCGCGAACGCATTGGTCAGGGTGCGAACCATGGGGTCCTGGCCGATCAGGTCTTCAAAACATTGCGGGCGGTATTTGCGCGCCAATACCTGATAGCCGCTGCCATCAGAGGTGGTTTCAGGCAAATCAAGGCCAAGACTGGCTTCGGCAGTATCGTTTGATGTGGAAGAATCGTTCGAGCTCATGGGCACACTTTAGCCTGACCCGAAGGCACAGGCCAGCGTTTGCATTACAAATGCAGAGGAAAGGGTGGAGACTGAACAACGACCCGCGCAAAACTCGTTACGGCTGCTTCCTTCCGGACCTGACCGGGTTGGCGAGGAACACGTCCGCTGCCAGCCTCCGAAAATCAGTATATCAGGCCTGAAGCACAAGAAAACCAAGCAAACCGATGAAAAACAGTTTGTTTCTATGCAAATCCCCCGGGGCCATAAGGGGGGCGTTACATGAAGTTTTCGTCATGAACAGTTTCTTGCTTGTTTAGTTCGCGGTAAAAAGCCAAGACAGGGACAGGAAATTCATGCGCATTTTACAAAGATAAGGGTCCGGACCATGAAACGAACACCGGTATTGGTGCTGGGCGGCCTGATTGTGCTCGTCATAATGGCCTTGTTTCTCTTTCGCGGCAAAGGCGATGCCGCGGGGGGGCAATACGATATTGAAACCGCCAAGGTCAGCAAAGGCGATGTGGCGCGCATAGTTTCGGCCTCGGGTGCCGTGCGGGCGCTAACCACGGTCGAAGTTGGCTCCCAGCTTTCGGGTCAGGTGGTCGAGCTGTATGCGGATTTCAATTCCAAGGTCAAAGCCGGGCAATTGGTGGCGCGTATCGATCCGCAAACCTTTGCCACCCGGGTGCAACAGGCCAAGGCGGACCTGCTGAGCGCCAAGGCCAATGTCGCCGTACAACAGGCCGGCATTGCCCGCGCCATGGCGACGCTGTCACAGGCGCAAAAGGATTTTCAGCGTCAGGAACAATTGCTCAAAGAAGATGCCATATCCCAGGCGCTTTTTGATGCTACCGAACGTGCGTTGGCGGTGGCCGAGGCCGATCTGGCACTGGCTAAGGCCCAGCACCAGAGCGCGCTGGCCTCGATGACCCAGCGCGAGGCGGCATTAGAGACCGCCAATGTGGATTTTGAGCGCACCTATATTCGCTCGCCCATAGACGGGGTGGTGATCGAACGCTCCATTGATGTAGGTCAGACGGTGGCGGCCTCTTTTTCGGCACCGGTGCTTTTTCGTATCGCCCAGGATCTGGGGGATATTCGCATAGATGCGGCGGTGGTCGAGGCCGACATTGGCGGCATTACCGAGGGTGACAAGGTGGTCTTTACCGTGGATGCCTATCCCGATGACCAGTTTAGCGGCGAGGTGGAACAGGTCCGTCTGGCGGCAACCGAACTGCAAAATGTGGTGACCTATACGGTGGTCATCGCGGCGCGTAATCCGCAAATGAAATTACTTCCCGGTATGACCGCCAATGTGGAGATCACTGCCGACAAGCGAGAAGGTGTGCTTCGCATTGCCTCGGGCGCCTTGCGTTTTTCCCCGCCCAAAAATGGCCCGCCGGTGGCTGAGGCCGGGGCTTCGGGGCGCGGTGGTAATGAACGCCGGGGCGGGGCCTTTGCCCGCCAGTTTGCGCAAATGGGGATTAGCGAACCGGTGCAAAAGGCCATTGGTGCCGATATGCGCAAAGAGATGCAGGCCTTTGCCAAATTGGCGCAAAGTCCGGCGGCCCAGTTTGATCGCAATGGTATGCGCCAGCGTCGCCGCGCCATCATCGAGCGGGTATTAAAACGTCATCTTAGCGCCGAGCAATATGATGCCTATGTCAAACAGCAAAAGGCCAGTGCCAATCTGAAACGGGCCCAGGCCTGGGAATATACTGAAGACGGCACCCTGGTTCCGCACGCCCTGGTGCTGGGTCTGGATGATGGCGAATATGTCGAAATCATACGCGGCGCCAAGGAGGGCGATGCCTTTGTCACCCGTTTGCGGATCAAAAGCGACGGCAAGAGCTGAGCATGGGGCAGGCACCAATCATTGAGGCCCGCCAGGTGACCAAGGTCTACACCATGGGTGATCAAAAGGTGCATGCCTTGCGCGGCATTGATCTGGAGATCGCACCGGGTGAATTTACCGCCATTATGGGACCGTCCGGATCGGGTAAATCCACCTTGATGAATTTAATCGGGGCGCTGGACCAGCCAACCAGCGGCGATATGCGGATCGAGGGGCATTCCCTTTCCACCATGCGCCCCGATGATCTGGCGGATTTGCGTAACCGCACCTTGGGCTTTGTGTTCCAGCAATTTAATTTGCTGCCCCGCGCCAATGCCCTGCAAAATGTCAAACTGCCGCTGCGCTATGCCCGCCATGAACATATTGATGCCGATGCCCGCGCCCGCGAATGTCTGGAACTGGTGGGTCTGGGCGAGCGCATGGATCACCGCCCGGCGCAGTTATCGGGTGGCCAGCAACAGCGCGTGGCTATTGCCCGGGCGCTGGCCGGCAAGCCGCATATCATCCTGGCGGACGAACCTACCGGGGCGCTGGATACCAAAACCTCTGCCGATATTATGGAATTGCTGGTCTCGTTAAATGCGTCGGGCATTACCATTATACTGGTCACCCACGAGCCTGAAGTAGCCGAATTTGCACAGCGTCAGATCCATTTTCGCGATGGCCTGATCGAAAGTGATGAAAGGCGAGCCTCATGAAGTTTTCCGTGGCCATTGCCTCGGCGATCGAGGCGTTGTTTGCCAATCTACTGCGCAGTTTCCTGACCATGCTGGGCATTATCATTGGCGTGGCCTCGGTGATGACCATGATGGCCATGGGCGAGGGAGCCAAGGCACGCATTGATGAGCAAATCTCTGCCCTGGGGGCCAGCACCCTGACCCTGCGTCCGGGCTCGATGCGCCGGGGGGGGCGCTCGATGGGTGCCGGGGCCGCCACCCCTTTTACCGAGGCTGACCTGGATGCGCTGGCCGCGCTTCCCTATGCGGGTGCCGTCAGTGGCCAGTTAAACAGCTCGGTCACCGCCGTATCGGGGCAGACCAACTGGTCCACCTCTTTGACCGGCACCGATGATGCCTATTTTGAAATCCATGACTGGCACCCGGTGGAAGGGCGGATTTTTACCCCCCGCGAGGTGCGCACAGGCGCGGCGGTGGCGGTGATCGGTAAATCCATTGTGGAAAATCTCTTTGATGGCACTGATCCGTTGGGTCAGCGTATCCGCGTCAATAATGTGCCGGTCTCCGTGATTGGTGTCCTGGAGGAAAAAGGCCAGAGCAGTTTTGGTTCTGACCGGGATGATGTGATCATTATCCCCCTGACCACGGCGCGAAACCGCATTATTGGCGCCCACCGGACCACCCCCAAGAATGTCTCCCGCATCGAAGTGATGGTGGCCGACGGCTATGACCTGAAAGAGGCGCAAAACGAACTGGTCGAATACATGCGCGACCGGCGTCATATCAAGGCCGGCGGAGATGATGACTTTATGGTCTTCAACATTGCCGATTTTGTTCGCGCCCGTTCGGCAACCCAGGCTACCATGGGGGTCTTGCTGGCCTTTATGGCGGCGGTGGCGCTATTTGTAGGCGGGGTCGGGGTGATGAATATCATGCTGGTCTCGGTGACCGAACGCACCCGGGAAATCGGCCTGCGTATGGCGCTGGGCGCCCGCGGCAGCGATATCATGGTGCAGTTTCTGGCCGAGGCTTTGGTACTGTGCGGCACCGGGGGGCTGATCGGGGTAACCTTGGGCTTTGCCGGCTCGTGGATTGCCGCCAAAACCGGGGGATGGGAAATGGCGATCAGTCCGCAAATTACCCTGATTTCTCTGGGAGCCGCCGTAGTGGTAGGTCTCTTTTTCGGTTATTTTCCGGCGCGCCGGGCGGCCCGCCTTAACCCCATTGATGCGCTTCGTTATGAATAAATTTTTCCCCTTGCCGCTCTTAACCACCTTTGCTCTTGGGGCCTGTGCCTATGCCCCATCAACGGCGCAAATCAATGCACAGACCGCAGCGCAAATGCCGCCGCCAGCGGCCTGGACACAGCAAACCATTGCCGGTGAGATCGGCGGCCACTGGCTGGATGATTTTGCTGACCCGGCGCTCACAACACTGGTAACCGATGCCCTGAATGCCAACCGGGATATTGCAATCGCGGCGCAAAATGTGGCCCGGGCCAAGGCGCTATTGGGGCAATCCCGGGCGGCGCTATTGCCCGCCCTGAATGTGAGTGCATCGGCTAATGAAAGCGGCGCGCTGGGTGGGGGCACTTCTTCACGCACCGCTTTGCGCACTGGCCTGGGGGCCAGTTGGGAAGCCGATATTTGGGGCAAGCTGTCGGCCAGCAAGGCCGCGTCCGCCGCCGATTATCTGGCCGCTAATGCTCGCCTCAAAGCGGCGCGATTATCGTTGGCGGCGCAAACGGCGCGGGCTTATTTTCTGGCCATCGAAGCCCAGCTGCAAAGCGAGCTGAGCGCCTCTACCTTGAAGGCGCAGGAAGAAACCTTGAGCATCGTCAAGGCACGCAAGCGGCTTGGCTATTCTGCCCGTCAGGATCTGGTGCTGGCGCTCTCCGATGTGGCGAGCGCTCGCGATAATTTGACCGCTGCCAAAAATGCGCACCGCAATGCCCTGCGGGCGCTGGAGGTGCTGTTATGGCGCTATCCCGATGCCAAAATCGCCCTGAAAACATCTTTGCCTGAACATGCCCGCCCCATCCCCGCTGGTACGCCGGTGGCGCTTCTGAAGCGCCGTCCGGATATTCTGGCGGCCAAGGCCGATGTGCGTTCTGCATTTGCGCTGACCAGCCGTGCCAAGGCCGATCGCTGGCCCAGCATGAACCTGTCTGCCGATCTGGATTCCGCCGGACAAAATCTGAACACGCTTTTTGATGGCCCCAATATGGCGTTCAATCTAGGGGCGCGGCTGGCGGCGCCATTATTTGACGGTAATTTACGCAAAAACCGCATTGCCGCGGCCAAGGCCAGTCAGCGTCAGGCCCTGGCGCGCTATGGCCAGAGTGTCTTAAATGCCTATGCCGAGGTGGAAAGTGGTCTTGATCGCTGGCGCACCTTGCAGGAACGTGGGCGATATCTGGTAGAGGCCGAAGACGCCGCCAACGAAACCTTGCGCCTGGCGCAATTGCGCTATCAGGCCGGCCAAAGCGATCTTCTGGATGTATTGACCCTGCGCCAGCGCGCCTTTGCTGCCAGCCGGGCACGCCTGGCTAACCAGCGCGCCCGCCTGGATGCGCGTCTGGATGTCTACCTGGCCCTTGGCGGTGATTTTTAAGGTCAGGACTCTTGCGCCCTGCCCGGGCCTATGCCTCTATGACGCAAATCATAATTCCAGGGGAGGGGTGGGGCATGTTCGTCACCATTATTGGCATCGTAGTATTGTTGGGCCTGGCGGTGGCGTTGTCTGACAATCGCAGGAAAATAAATTTGCGCGTGGTGGGGGCAGCCTTTGCCCTGCAGGCCTCCATTGCGGTATTCGTGCTCTATATTCCTTTTGGCAAGGGGGTGCTGACCTCCATATCCAATGGCGTCCAGGTGGTGATTGATTTCTCCAAAGTGGGTATCAATTTTGTGTTTGGCGGATTGGCAACGACCCCAAGTCTTGGGTTTGTTTTTGCGGTTCAGGTGCTGCCGGTGATTATCTTTATCGGCTCGCTGACGGCGGTTTTGTATCATTTGCACATCATGCAATGGGTGGTGAAAATCTTTGGCGGGGCGCTGCGCTTTGTTATTGGTACCACCCGGGTCGAAAGCCTCTGTGCCTCGGCCAATATCTTTCTGGGCCAGACCGAGGCCCCCCTGGTCATTCGCCCCTATATTTCCCGCCTGACCGATAATCAGCTTTTCACCGTTATGGTATCGGGCCTGGCCTCGGTTTCCGGGGCGATTCTGGCCGGTTATGCCCTGCTTGGGGTAAATATCGAATATCTGATCGCTGCCAGCTTTATGGCGGCGCCTGGTGGGTTGTTGATGGCCAAGATCATTCGCCCGGATGTGGAACCCTTGCCCGAAGAGCATGTGGAACTGACCGACACCACCGAGGACGATGAAGATCGCCCGGCCAACGTTATTGATGCGGCGGCGCTGGGGGCCGCCGAAGGCCTGCGTCTGGCGGCCAATATCGGGGCGATGCTGATCGCTTTTGTGGCCTTGATTGCGCTGTTGAACGGCTTGGTGGGCGGCGTTGCTGGTCTGTTTGGCTTTGACGGTATTACCATGAATTCCATTTTGGGCTGGATTTTCTCGCCCCTGATGTACCTGTTGGGTATTCCCTGGGAGGAAGCCATGGCGGCAGGCGATCTGATCGGCCAGAAACTGGTCCTGAACGAATTTGTCGCCTATGCCAGCCTGGCGCAGGTACAGGAAAATCTTAGCCCCCACACGGTGATGGTGGTGACCTTTGCCCTGTGCGGCTTTGCCAATCTGTCATCCCTGGGCATTTTGCTGGGCGGTCTGGGCGGGCTGGCCCCGGAACGGCGCGGTGATATTTCCCGCATGGGGATGAAGGCCATTGCCGCCGGGTCGCTCTCCAATCTGATGAGTGCGGCGCTGGCCTCTATGCTGGTAACAGTGGGCTAAGGGCGGCCTTATTCCACCTGAAATGGGCGCGAGAGCAGGCCTTCGATAGCTTCATCAATGCCAATTTTACCGGCCAGAATGGCGGCGACGGCTTCGCTGATCGGCATATCCACATCTTTGCGCGCGGCCAGAGCGGCCAGGGCCGGGGCGGTGGCGGCCCCTTCGATCACGCCGGTGCCTTTGGCGTAAATCTCATCCAGGCTTTCCCCGCGCCCCAGTGCAAGGCCGCAGGACATATTGCGCGATTGTTCCGACGAACAGGTCAGCACCAGATCGCCAAGGCCGCAAAGCCCGCGCAGGGTTTCCGGCTGGGCCCCAAAGGCAATGCCCAGACGGGTCATTTCGGCAAAACCACGGGTCAGCAAGGCCGCATGGGCGCTTTTGCCAAGCTGGCGGCCCAACACAATACCACAGGCGATGGCCAACACGTTTTTCACCGCGCCGCCGATTTCCGCGCCGATAATATCGGTGCTCAGATAGGGGCGAAAACTGCGCGTACCGATGGCATGCATCAAGGCCCGGCCAAGGGCAGCATCCATGCAGGCCAGGGTCACTGCGGTGGGCAAGCCGCGCACCACATCCTTGGCAAAGCTGGGCCCGGAAAGCACCGCCGGAATGGCCTGGGGCATGGCGTTGATCAGAACATCGCTCATCAATTCCAGGCTTTGTTGTTCAATGCCTTTCGAACACAAAAGGACCGGCGTGCCTTCGCGGATATGCGCCTTTAAATCGTCCAGCACCGAACGGGTGAATTGCGCCGGCACCACCATCAAAACAATATCGGCCTTGGCGGCCAGTGCCAGATCGTTGCTGGCGCGTACATTTTCATGCAGCTTTGCCCCCGGTAAAAAACGGGTGTTTTCATGGGTGGTGTTGATGCTGTCCACCACATCATCTTCGCGGGCCCACAGGCACACATCGCGCCCGGCCTGTGCACAGGTCTGGGCCAGCGCCGTACCCCAGGCCCCGCCGCCAATGACGGAAACATTTTGCAGGTCGCTATTCATGATTTTGGTCCTTTTTTTCCGCTGCCCGAAGCGGGGCTGGCCTTGGCGGCCTGTTCATCCAATGGCCAGCGTGGCCGGGCGCTGACCCCCAAATCGCTCTGGTATCCGGCGCGCAGGTGCAAGGCCCCGGCATTGGCAATCATGCCGCCATTATCGGTACACAGGGAAAGCGGCGGGGCAATAAAGGTAAAGCCCTTTTTCTTGGCCTCATCCATCAGGCGTAAGCGCAAAACCGTATTGGCGGCAACCCCGCCGGCCACCACCAGGGGACGCGGGCCGTGAGTTTTGGCAAAAATATCCATGGCGTTAGCGGTGCGATTGGCCAGCACATCGGTGGCCGCGGCCTGAAACGCGGCCGAGAGGTCGGCGCGGGCCTGGTCATCCTTTACGGACAGCTCTTCCCAGGCGCGCCGCACCGCGCTTTTTAAGCCGGCAAAGGAAAAATCACACCCCGGCTTGCCGGTTAACGGTCGCGGCAGGGTAAAGCGCGCCGCATCGCCCTTTTGCGCAGCCCGTTCCAATGCCGGTCCGCCCGGAAAGCCCAGTCCCATAATCTTGGCACTTTTATCAAAGGCCTCGCCCACGGCATCATCAATGGTGGAGCCAAGTCGGGTATATTGCCCCAGACCTTCGACGCTCAGCAATTGGGTATGCCCGCCCGATACCAGTAATAACAGATAGGGAAAGTTGAGGCGCTCATCTCCGCCCTGTTGTGACAAAAGCGGGCTCAGCGCATGGCCTTCCAGATGATTGATTGGCAAAAACGGAATGTCGTGGGCCAAGGCAATGGCCTTGGCGGCCATCATGCCCACCATAACCCCGCCCACCAGACCGGGACCGGTGGTGGCGGCAACGCCATCAAGATCAGCAAAGGTGATATCAGCCACGGTCAGGGCGCGCTCTATCAGGGCGTCCAGCGCCCCCACATGGGCGCGGGCGGCAATTTCGGGCACTACGCCGCCATACAGAGTGTGTTCTTCGATCTGGCTGTAAATCTGATCGGCGAGATAATGGGCTTTGCCATCTGCATCCAGTCGCACCACCGCTGCGGCGGTTTCATCGCAACTGGTTTCCAGGCCCAGCACCGTTAGCGGTTTATGCATCTTGCACCGCACACTCTTTGAGGCGTATGTCCATGGCTGGATCGATAACGCCCGGAGCACACTCTTGCAACCAATCTTGAAGCTGGGATCTCGTGGATCACCGCTGGCGCTGGCGCAAAGTCGCCTGACCCGCTCATTGCTGGCCGCGCAAATGGATATATCCGGGGAGGGCGAGGCCAAAGCAGCATTTCCCATCACCCGCATCACCACCACGGGGGATCGTATTACCGACCGCCGCCTGATCGAGGCTGGCGGCAAGGGCCTGTTTACCAAAGAGGTCGAACAGGCCTTATTGGATGGGGATATCGATGTGGCCGTGCATTCCATGAAGGATATGCCGGTGCTGCAGCCGGATGGCCTGAAACTGGCGGGATTTTTGCCCCGCGAAGATCCGCGTGAAGCCCTGATTTCCAATGGTGCCACAAGCCTTGCGGCCTTACCAAAGGGCGCGCGTATCGGCACCGCCTCCTTGCGCCGGCAGGCCCAGGTGCAACAGATACGCCCCGATTGTGTGGTGGAAACTTTACGGGGAAATGTTGGAACGCGGCTGAAAAAAATCGCCAATGGGGATTTTGATGCTACATTTTTGGCACTGGCCGGCCTGAAACGCCTGGGACTGGCCGATCAGGCCAGCGGTATTATTGACACCGATATTATGCTGCCGGCCCCGGCGCAGGGGGCCATTGGCCTGCAGGTGCGCAAAGCTGACGATGCCGTTGGCAATGCCCTGTCCCCCATACTTTGCACCCAAACGGCAATCCGGTTGGCGGCCGAGCGCGCCTTTCTGGCGGCGCTGGATGGCTCATGTCGCACACCCATTGCCGCCCTGGCAGAGTTGGACGGTGATAACTTGCGGTTTCGCGGCGCGGTCTATACCCCCAATGGGGATAAAAGCTGGGCCTGTGATGTGACCTTGTTGCTGGGTTTGGATCCGATATTGGCTGTCTCAAGATTGGGGCAGGCCGAGGGAAAAAAGATCGCCAATCTGGCCGGAGATGAAATGCGATGGGAGGGATAGGCGTTCTCATCACCCGTACCCAGCCGGGGGCAGAACGCACGGCGGCCACCTTGCGGGGGCTGGGCTATACCGCGCTGATCAGCCCGGTGCTAACCGTTTGCTCCTCACAAAACCCAGCACCGCCATTATACGATATTCAGGCTATGATCAGCACCAGTGCCCATGGGGTGGCCGCGATTGCTAAGGCACCTGGAGCCAGAGACTTGCCGCTTTACTGTCTGGCCGGGGCCAGTGTGGATACCGCCCGGCAAAAGGGGTTTAACGGCCCTCTTCATGCGGATGCACAGACCGCCCGGGAGCTTGGCGAAACCGCATTAAAGACATTGGATCCTGATAAAGGCCCGGTATTGTGGGTGCGGGGGCGTCATTTTGCCTTTGATATGAAGGCCGCCTTGATGAGCAAGGGGTTCACCGTGCGTGAATGGCAGGGATATGAGGCCCATCCGGCCAGTGCCATAAGCGAGGAAGCCTGTCAGGCGATTCGCCAAGGGGCGATAAAGGCGGTGTTGTTTCATTCTGCCCGGGGGGCAAAAACCTTTTTGACACTGGCCCGGCAATGCGCCCTGGACCTGGGCGGCATTACGGCGATTGCCATGAGTGCTGAAATCGCAACGGGGCTTGAAAACAAGGGGTTTCTTCAGGTTAATCGCGCCATTGTACCGGGCGAGGCGGCAATGATCAGGGCCTTGCAAAGCCATTTGCCGCTTTCATAAGCGAAAAACTGGTAAATGCGGCATGTTTACCCTTTCGGCACCGGGGCGCAGCCCTTACATTATGACCTCTATCAACCATCGAGCAGGCCATGACCGATTCCAGCAAACCCGATGATGCCAACGCGCCGATCGACGCCGAGTTTGAAACGCTGGAGGAGGCAGGGGACGCGGGCAAGGCACCCCGTTCTGCCGCCAAAACAGCAAAGTATAAAAGCTGGCTGATTCTGGCGGGTGCTCTGGCGCTGGCGGCGGTGCTGGTGCTGGCGATAAAGTTATTGGTTTTTAATACCGATAGCCTGCCCGGTATTGGTGATTCCAAAACTGAAATAACGGCCCTTTCATCGCGGCTGGACCAGTTACAAAACGATTTAACCACCTTGCAAAGTCGCGAAGAGGATGCCCGACGGAACGTGCTGGACAGACTGACCGCATTGGAAAACAAGCCCGCTCCGACGGCGGTGGATGATCAGGTCATTGCTGATCTGCAGGCTCGCCTTGCTGTATTGGAAAGCGCGACCCCATCAGGTGCCCCTGATAATGGTGCCCTGGCGGTGCTCACCCAAAGGCTTAATCAACTGGATGCGCAAATACTGGCCCTGAAAGGCACCGCCGCCCCGGCTCCTGTGGATGAGGAACGCCTTCAGACCCTTGAGCGCCGCCTGGCAGCGCTGGAAAACACGGCCTCAACGGATAGTGGGACTAGCCAGCCATCGCCGTTCATTACTGATCGCCTGGAGGCCATGAGCCGTGATCTGGCAGCGCTGGAGGCACGGCTTTTGACACTGGAAACACAGCAAACCGACAGCCCCAAAACCAGTGCTTTGGCCCTGGCCCTGTTGGCGCTGGATAGTGCGGCGCAAAGTGGCGCATCGTTTGAGCGCGAATGGCGCACCCTGTCACAGCTTTTGCCGCAAAATGCAGATGTGCATATGCTGGCCTCCCTGGCCCGCACCGGTGTACCCGGCCGGGCATCGCTGGTGCGCCAATTCACCAAGGCGGTGCCGACTATTCGGGCCGCCGCCGGTCAGGATTCGACGGCAAAGTCTGGTATGGTGGGTAAAATGAAAGGGGCCTTTGGCTCTTTGATCAGCGTGCGGCGCATTGATGATAAGGCTACCGGCGTGGATGCGGTGCTGGCACGTGCCGAGGCCGCCTTGCATGATAATGATCTGGCCGGGGCCATCAATGCGCTGGAAACGCTGGATGCCGGGGCTCGCCAAGCAGCACAAGGCTGGCTTACTCAGGCGCAGGCGCGCCTGACGCTGGAGCAGGCGCTGGCCCGCCTAAAAGCCATAACCGCGGAGGCAAACCCATGATCCGGTTGGCATTTTATGTGGCGATTGCCTTGCTCATTGGCATTTTTGCCTTTTGGCTGGCCGCCCATCCCGGGCAGGTGGCGATCACCGCCTTTGGGTTTGAAATCCGGACCAGCGCCGCCGTTTCCATGGTGGTCTTGCTGTTGCTGACCTTTGCCTTTGCGTTTTTCTGGCGCGGGCTGGGCTGGCTGATTGAATTGCCGGGGCAGGTGCGCAAAGGCCGTGCCCAGGCGCGCCGGGACAAGGGCTATGACGCACTGGAACAGGCGGTGATTGCCGCGGCTTCCGGGGATGCGCAAGGCGCAGTAAAAAACGCCGAGCGGGTAAAAATGCTGCTGGATCGTCCGGCCTTGTCTGGCCTATTGGCGGCCCGTGCCGCCGAGGCGGTGGGCGATATCGCCGGGGCGGAACGCCAATATCAGACCTTGTTGGAGGACAAACGCACAGCGCTGGCGGCGCGCCGGGGGCTGGTCCGAGCGGCCCTGGAACGGCGCGATTACAGTGCTGCGATCAAAGAGGCCATGGCGGCCCTGGATGCGGAACCGGGGGCAAAATGGGCCTTTGATGCACTCTTTGATGCCCAAGTGGCAGCCCGCGATTGGGTCGGGGCCATTGCCACCCTCAGTCGTGGTGAAAAACGAGGCCATATCGTACCCTTGGCGGCCAAGCGCCGGCGGGCGGTTTTGCTGGCCGCAGAAAGCAGTGAAGCCGAGGCCCGCGGCGATTTGGACGAAGCGCGCCGTCTGGCTGAAAAGGCCGTGGGAGCCGCCCCGGGCTTTGCTCCGGGCGCGGCTTTGGCGGCGCGGCTGTTGGTGGCCGCCGGCAAGGGCTGGCGGGCCGCTGGCCTGCTTGAGGATGCCTGGGCGGCCAAGCCGCACCCAGCGTTGGCGCTGGCTTATCGTGACCTGAAAGAAGATGAAAAACCCAAGGCACGGGCCAAACGTCTGCGTGGGTTGGTGGAACTGAATCCCAAACATCGGGAAAGCCGTATTTTTGCCGCTGAAATTGCCCTGGATGAAGATGACGTGGAGGCCGCGCGCGAGGCCATCATGCCGGTGCTGGAAACCGAATCACCACCCTCTTCGCGGCTGTGCACCCTGATGAACCAGATTGAACGCAAGGCTGGCAATCGCAAAGCAGCCAATGAATGGCTGACCCGGTCGCTCTCTGCACCATCAGAGCCGGACTGGTCGGATCTGGATCCCGAAGGTCCGGCCTTTGGCTATCGTGATGAGGACTGGGCGCGACTGGTTTATTCCTATGGGGATGCCGGCGAGTTGATCCACCCACGCCATGAGCGCTTTGAACGTATTCCGCTCAACCCGGACCAGATGTTGTTCTTGGAAGCCCAACATGCAGAGGATGAAGATGTTGCCGAAGACAAGGCGGGCCAAGAGGAGGGCGCCAGCCGTGCAGAGGCGGCCGAAGGTATAGAGGATGAAAAAGCCGTTGAGGAAGTGCCCCAGCCGATAAAGATTATCGCGCCGGCCAAACCCAAACGGCCTCGGCGGCGCCGGACGGCAAAGCCTAAAACCAAACCCAAGGAAATGACACCGGAAACGATTGTCGAAGAGAGAAAACCGGAACCGGCACCCAGCCCGGATCTTAATGTTGCCGGTTTTCCGCGTCAGCCCGATGACCCGGGTCCACTGGTGGAAGACGAGGTTGAAGACGACGCCGATGTGCAAAGCCGCAAGCGCGAAGTGCATTAATTTTTCTTCACGGCCATGACAAAACCGGTTTTTTGCTGAAAATCTGGCAATTAAATTGTCGCCGACGTCTCCAAATCTGTCCAGGGTTCACCCATAGGTAGTGTTCTTGAAGTGCACGCCTTTGGCGGAAAAAGATGTGCTCCAAAACCGGTTTTTTCAAAACGGATTTTACAAGCGATTGGCAACACTCGGTTTTCTGAAAATATTCACAGCTTATCCCCAGGAATCTTGTGCATTTGGTCAGAATTTTAAGGCGCGCTCTGTCGTAAAACTGTAAAGAATTTCTCAAGCGTTTTTCGCTGCTTAACGGGTTGTTAAGAAAAAAAGCAATTTTCTTGCTTCCAACATATTGACCCTTCGAGCGAAGCAAAACACTATATGTGGTGTCAGGGGCTAAAATTCTGACAATTCAGAGAGTAACAATCAATCAGGTATGCCCTGTCTTTGTGGGGCGTATACGAGGCAGATTTGTGCCAGCTACCGGGGGCGGAGTGAGAATGAACAAGACGATGCCAATCGCCAAAAAAGCGAAAATTGCAACGGACATTTTGGAGACTTCCAGGCGGGCTGATGACCGCCAGGATGAAGCCAAACAAACCGGCTTGCGCGTCGTCAAAGGCATCGAACTTGATTATTCCAAGGACGACAATCTGACGGACTTTGGCAAGACCACCTTGCGGGATCGTTATTTGCTGCCGGGTGAAAGTTATCAGGACATGTTTGCCCGGGTGGCCATGGCCTATGGGGATGACCTGGACCATGCCCAGCGCCTGTATAATTACATGTCGGATCTGTGGTTCATGCCGGCAACGCCGGTGCTATCCAATGGCGGGGCCAAGCGTGGCCTGCCGATCTCATGTTTTTTGAACTCAGTCAGCGATTCGCTGGACGGTATTGTTGAGACCTGGAATGAAAATGTCTGGCTGGCCTCTAATGGCGGCGGCATCGGCACCTATTGGGGCCGGGTGCGTTCCATTGGCGAGCGAGTTGGCGAAAAGGGGCACACCGCCGGCATCATCCCGTTTGTGCGGGTTATGGATTCGCTGACCCTGGCGATCTCTCAGGGGTCTTTGCGCCGGGGATCAGCGGCGGTTTATCTGGATATTCACCACCCGGAAATCGAAGAATTTCTGGTGATCCGCAAACCTTCTGGCGATTTTAACCGCAAATCGCTGAACCTGCATCACGGTATTAATATCACCGATGCCTTTATGGAGGCGGTGCGCGATGATACCGAATTTGATCTTCTTAGCCCCAAAACCGGCAAGCCGGTTAAATCGGTCAATGCCCGTGCCTTGTGGCAGAAACTGTTGGAAATGCGGGTTCAGACCGGCGAGCCCTATATTATTTTCTCTGACACCGTGAACCGCGCCATGCCCAAGCATCAGCGCGATCTGGGCCTCAGCGTTAAACAATCCAATCTGTGTGCCGAGATTATGTTGCACACCGGGCCGGATCATCTGGGCAAGGAACGCACCGCGGTTTGCTGTCTCAGCTCGCTGAACGCCGAGAAGTTTCTGGAATGGCGCGAGGATGAAAACTTTATCGAGGATATTTACCGCTTTTTGGATAATGTCCTGCAGGAATTTATCGATACCGCGCCAACGGCTATGGAGCGGGCCAAATATTCAGCCCAGCGTGAACGCTCGGTCGGGCTGGGCCTGATGGGCTTTCACTCTTTCCTGCAATCGCAAAATGCACCGTTTGAATCGGCCCTGGCCAAGTCCTGGAATTTGCAGATTTTCAAACATATTCGCCGCGGTGCCGATGCGGCCTCGGTCAAGCTGGCCGAAGAGCGCGGAGCCTGCCCCGATGCGCAAGATGCGGGGCTGAAGGCGCGCTTTTCACACAAAATGGCCATTGCGCCGACGGCATCCATCTCTATCATTTGTGGCGGCACATCGGCGGGGATCGAGCCTATTCCGGCCAATATCTACACCCATAAAACGCTTTCCGGTTCGTTCACCGTGCGCAATGCGCAACTGGAACGCCTGCTGGAAGAAAAGGGCGTCAACACGCAGGACACCTGGGGCAGCATTCTAGAGCACGAAGGCTCTGTACAGCATCTGGATGTGCTCAGCGCAGATGAAAAAGCGCTTTTCCGTACCGCGTTTGAGGTTGACCAGCGCTGGATCATTGAACATGCGGCGGATCGTGCCTCGCTGATTTGCCAGTCTCAATCAGTCAATGTCTTTCTGCCCGGTGATGTCAGCAAATGGGATTTGCACATGCTGCATTGGTCGGCCTGGGAAAAGGGCGTTAAATCGCTTTATTACTGCCGCTCAAAATCGGTGCAGCGCACCGCCTTTGCCAATGGCACCAAGGATGACAACAAGGCAGAGGGCCTGCAAATGGAGGCTCCGACCGATTACGAGGAATGCCTCGCCTGTCAGTAGGTCTTACGCTTAAAACTGTCGCCGTCGCCATAAGGTCAATAAACCGCCCAAGAGCAGCACCAGTGCCGGTGCCAGCCAGATATTGATGATCTCCAACAAGGTCTCCACGGTTTTGATCTGGCGGTGGAATTTCTGGCGCACAGCGCGTAAAGTCTGGCGGGCCTCTATATCGGGGGCATTGCCCAGCTTTAATTCTTCTTTGCGCAATTGCTTCTGCGCCTGAGTTCGCAAGGCATCAATGCGGGTCAGGGTGCGCGAGACGGTCTGGTGGGCGCGAAGGGCCAACACCTCGTCTGCGCCGCTGAGCCAGTCGAGGGCATTAAGCACAAAGCTTGCATTGTCGGTCTGGGCGCGGGCCCCAAAAACCGGATCATTCTGCACATAAAAATTATCATCCAGCATGTCGGCATCGCCCAGCACGATGACACCATCCTTGACCGCGCCCAACCAATAGGACTGGCCGGTGGCCGCCGGGGTCTGCATCAGGGTGGCCGGATCCGGATCCGTGGCAAACACGCTGGCATCAATAAGGGCGCTGTTGGCGCTGGAAAAGATCAGCGGGGTCCAGCCCGCCGTGGCATTGGCGCTTAACTTGCCAGCGCTGGCCATGACCAGCCCGCGATGCAATTGCGTAGTTATGGGGCTGTCCGGTGCCATATTGTTGGTGGTGATGCCCAGCCAGGCGGGTTGGCGCAGCGTGCGGGTAATCCCCTTGGCCTTGCGCTCTACCGGCATGGCGGCATCGCGATCAAGGACAATGCGCGTGCTGGACCAGCCTAGCTGCATCATCACTAAGAAACCGGGAGCGGTGGAGGCCATATAGGCCCCGGATTTGGGTAGTCCGTTTAGCGCCGGGCGGGCCGAGGCTTCGCTATAGGGGTCCAGAAATACCAGGGCCCGGCCACCGGCGGCGATAAAATCGCTTATGGCCTGATCCTGCGCCTGCCCAAGAGCCGGTGGATGCACCAGCATGAGAATATGATCTTGCAGATCTTCCAGACCAAAGTCCGGACTCAAAAGATCCACACGATAGCGTTTGGCCAATTGGCGAAAAATCAGGCTTTCCTTGCGCCCGGTGACAAACCAGTCCCGCCCGGCAAGGTCGATACCATCCAAAAGCGCGATTGGCGGCGCTGTGATGGTTTGCTGTGCCAAGGCCCGTGCCAGATCATATTCCAGACTGCCGGCCCTTTGTGGGTCAAACCGGGGAATAACGGCCCCGTTATCTCCGGCAAGACCGAAATATAATGGCTGGTTGCGATCCGTGGGCAGGGCCTCCATACCGGCGGCCATGGCTTGGTCCTCGCGAGGGGTATCCACCCCAGGATCAATAATGCGCAGACGGATTTTACCATTGCTGGCATCGGCAAAGCTGCGCAGACTTTCTTCGACCTGTGCCCCATAATTACGAATATCCGGATAGTTTGATGCCAGCGCCCGCGAATAATAAAAGATCCACTGGGTTGGCTCTTGCCGGTTATGGATAATTTTCTTGGCTGCGGGGCTGAGGGTGTAAAGATGCCCGGCGGTTACATCCAGCCGCACCGCTCGCAAGGCGGGCATAGAGAACACCATATTCAGCAGCAAAACTGCCAGGGCTGCTATGGTAATTTTCTGTACGCGCCACGACCTCTCTTTCCAGAGCAGACAGGCGATAAACAGGCCAAACACAATCAGTGAGACAAAAAACATTACATCGGTCAGGCTGATCACCCCGCGGATGAAGGGGACCAGATGCACGGGCGTGGAAAAATCGGCCAGCGCCCGGGAAAACATCTGTGGCAGACGGTGCAAGGATGGCAAGGTGCCAATGGTGACCAGTGTATTGACCACCAGCCCACCCAGAAACGCCATGATCTGGCTATGGGTGCGGGCCGAAGCCGCCAGGGACAGCGCACAGGCGCTACCCGCCAATAAGGCTGATCCTAGATACCCGGCGCTGATGGCCCCATGATCGGGCGTGCCTAGCCAGCTAATGCTGAGCCACAGGCTTGTGGTCAGGCCAAGGGCAAACAGACAGATCAGCCACAGGCTCAGCCATTTGGCTAAAATGATGGCCAGCGGGCGCAGGGGCAAAGCGTGTAATAGTTCCGCTGTGCCGGCCCGGCGTTCGGCGCTAAGGGTTTCCATGGCCAGTGCCGGGGCAAAAATGGCAAACAGCCAGGGAAAGGTCGAAAATAAAAGGCTAAGATCGGCACGATTGGCATCAAAAAACCGTCCGGTATAAAACGTCATCGCCCCGGCACTGATGGCAAAAAGGGCGATAAACACAAACATGGCCGGGCGGGCCAGCACCAGCCGTAAATCTTTGCGCAATAAGGCCCAAAACCCGTTCATGGCGCATCACCCACCAGTTTACGAAAGGCCGAATCCAGATTGGCGCTTTTCGTTTTCTTCAATATGGCCTTGGGGGTATCATCGGCCCGGATCAGGCCATGGTCGATCACCACCAGACGGGTACACAGGCTTTTGGCATCGCTGAGCGTATGGGTGCTGATCAGAATCAGTTTTTGTGTGGCCAGGCGTTTGAGCAATTGGACCGCGGCATGTTTTTGGATGGGATCAAACCCATCAAACGGTTCATCCAGGATCAGAATATGTGGGTCAGGAGCCAGCGCCATGCCCAGTGCCGCACGGCGCTGATAGCCTTTGGACAGGGTGCTCAGCACCAGATCGGCAGTATCTTCCAGATCCAGGCTTTGCAGAATATTGGTGATCCGCTCGCGCTGGGCCCGGCCATGAATGCCATGGGCACTGAGTACAAATTTAAGGCAGGCCCGCGGGCTAAGTTCTTTATATAATGGCGCGCCTTCAGGCAGATACCCAATGGTGGTGCCCTTTTGGAATTGTATTTCCCCGTCATCTGGGGGCAGACAGCCAGCAATGGTGCGCATCAAGGTGGATTTACCGGCACCATTGCGGCCCACCAGTGCCACCACCTCGCCGCGCATCGCATGAAGGGAAATGTTTCTTAGCGCCGGATTGCCGGCAAAAGATTTTTTTACATTACGAACGTCCAGCATGGCGACATGGTTCGCCAGTTCGGCCAAGGAGGCAAGGGCTTAAAATGAGGGAAGAGGGG
>WFTT01000007.1 GCA_015485335.1 Robiginitomaculum sp. | reverse complement strand
TTCTTAATGATACCAAGGTATTGCCCGCCGCGCTTTATGGCCTTCGCGCCGCCCATGAACATGGCGGCGGCGGGCCGGCACGGATTGAGGTTAATCTGCACAAACGCCTGGATGCTTCGCGCTGGCGCGCCTTTGTGCGTCCGGCCAAACGGTTGCGTGTGGGCGATGTAATTGCCTTTGGCGATGATAATAACGCCTGTATGGCCGGGGCGCTGAACGGGCGGGTGACCGACAAGCAAGAGGGCGAAATTACTCTTGCCTTTGAATTTACCGGGCCGGTACTGGACGAGGCCATTGCCCGGGTCGGGCAAATGCCGCTGCCGCCCTATATCGCCCGCAAGCGCGCCGTGGATGCCCGTGATGTGCATGATTACCAGACCATTTTCGCCCGGGATCCAGGCTCGGTGGCCGCGCCTACGGCCAGCCTGCATTTTAGTGAGGCCATGTTCGACGCGCTGGATAAGCGCGGGGTAGAGCGGGTCTCGCTAACCCTGCATGTGGGGGCGGGGACGTTTTTGCCGGTCAAAACCGAGGATACGGCGCATCATAAAATGCATGGCGAGCGTTATGAGGTGAGTGAGGAAACCGTCGCCGTGCTGAATGCAGCCCGTGCCCAAGGGCGACGCCTGATCGCCGCTGGCACTACGGCCCTGCGCACACTGGAAAGCATAACGGATGAAAATGGCGTGTTGCACGCGGGCGCAGGCGATACGGATATTTTCATTACGCCGGGATACAGATTTCGCGCCGTGGATGGATTGCTCACCAATTTTCACCTGCCGCGTTCCACCCTGTTTATGCTGGTTTGCGCGCTGGCGGGCTTTGATGAAATGCGCGCCGCCTATGCCCACGCGATTGCAAACGGCTATCGCTTTTATTCCTATGGCGATGCGTCGCTTTTGTGGCGTAAGGGCTAAACCCAGCCAACGGCGCGATCCACCAGAAGATCACAATCAATCTGCCCGGCATTGGCACCCCACAGGTGTGACGGGGCCATTAGGCGCAGGGTGATATAGGCGTCGCGCACCGGCCCGGCGGGCAGGGCATCGGCGGAAAATACAATGGCGGCCCGTTCGGCAAAGAGCCGCGGATCGGCGTCTTTGGTTTGCGCAATCCAGTCGGTTAGCGGTTTAAGGCTTTGAATTTCATCGCCAATGCGGGTGATTTCTGCGGTAAAGGCCGCCGCGATGCGTTCATCACCCAGGGCGCGTTGGATATCCAGCGCAATAACATTGCCAGAGCCTTCCCAAATGGCGTTCAGCGGCGAGGTGCGGAACAGGCGGGCCATGCCCACCTCCTCGACAAAGCCAATGCCGCCAAAACATTCCAGCGCTTCGGCGATGACTGTGGGTTGGCGCTTGCACACCCAGTATTTGGCAATGGGGGTCAACACTCGCGATAAGGCGGCCTCGTGTTCATGATGGGCCGCGGCGTCAAAACTGGTGCCCACGCGCATGGCCAGGGCCAGGGCGGCCTCGGTTTCCAGGGCCAGATCGGCCAGCACATGGCGCATTAGCGGCTGATCAATCAATTTTCGTTGAAAGGCGGTGCGCTGGGCCACATGGTTGGCCGCCATCACCACGCTTTTACGCATGGCCCCGGCCGAACCGGTAATGCAGTCATAACGGGTGTGGTGCGCCATGATGATAATGGTGGGGATGCCGCGCCCGGGTTCGCCCACGCGCCGCGCCCAGGCGCCACGATATTCGATCTCGCTGGAGGCATTGGAACGATCCCCCATTTTGTTTTTCAGGCGCTGAATTTCCATGGGGTTGCGCGTGCCGTCGGGTTTCCAGCGCGGTACCAAAAAGCACGACAGGCCGGCCTCTTCATAGGCCAGGGTTAGAAAGGCATCGCACATGGGGGCCGAACAGAACCATTTATGCCCGGTCAGCTCCACCTCGTCATCATTCAGAGCAGCGGCGCGGGTGGAATTGGCACGCAGGTCCGATCCACCCTGTTTTTCGGTCATGGCCATGCCCATAATGGCAGCGGATTTTTGTCCGGCGGGCAGAACGCGCCGGTCATAATCGGCGGTGGTGACCCGCGGAAGCCATTCATCACGGGTCCAGTCATGTTCCTTCAGCACCGAGGTCACCGCATAGGTCATGGAGATCGGGCAACACACCCCGCCATCGGTCCAGCTCATCATGGTCATCAAGGCCCCATGGGTGATATGGCCACCGTTTGGGTGGGTCCAGGCGCGGCTGGAAACCCCGTTTTGCAGGCCCAAAGCCATCAGGTCGTGCCAGGCGGGGTGAAATTCAATTTCGTCAATGCGTTGCCCTTGTGCATTAAAGGCATTCAGTTTGGGCGGGTTTTCTTCGGCCTGCCGTCCCAGATCGCGTATTTTTCCAGATCCGGCCTGGGTACCAAAGGCCGTTAAATGTGTGTTTTGTTCAAGAATGTGCGCCTCGGTTATACCGGCCCCCGTCGCGGTCAACCGGTCAAAGGCGCGGGCGGTGGCATCACCAAAGGCCGGATCATCCATCAGCGAAACATCGCCAAGAGCCTGGGGCTGGTTACTGACTTCGTGGGTGGCCAGTTCGGCGCGGGGGTGAAAGCTGGGCATGGCAAAAATCCATTCTGGCGGGGTTTGGTAGTGCACTGTTAACCCTAGACAAGTTTAAGGCCGGCTTTAAGGGGATTTTATATTTTCTGTGTTTAAAGTGAGGGCAATTAATAAAAATAAGGGGAAACCATGATGCTCGCGCAAAAAACGCAAACGTCTATGGAGAAAAAAGATCAGGGAATGCAACAGGGGTATTTACGGACCTTGATGCTGGTCGAACGCCTGCACCGGCAATTGCTGGATGTGGTCAAGGATGAGCTGGACCGTGAACGCTGCGATGATATCAACAGCGTACAGGCTTTGTTGCTGTTTAATATTGGCGAAGACGAACTGACCGCGGGTGAATTACGCACCCGGGGGCATTATCTTGGCTCGAACGTCTCGTACAATCTGAAAAAGCTGGTCGATGGTGGCTATCTCAGCCATGAGCGATCCAGCAAGGACAAGCGCGCCGTGCGGGTGCGCCTGACCGAGGAAGGCAGTAAGGTCTGCACCATGGTCAGCGAGCTTTTTGATCGCCAGCTGCTAAGCCTTGGTCCGGTGGCCAATCTGGGCGAGGATGAATTGGGTCGCTTGAACGGTGCCCTGATGCGTCTGGAACGCTTTTGGACGGATCATATTCGTTATCGGCTCTGACCCAGTTCGGCATTGATTGCCATTAGGGTCTGTCTCTGCCACCCTGTGCAAAACACAGGGGGCAGTTTTGACATATCTGTATATCGGCATTCTTCTCTTTTTTGGTATCCATCTGGTTCCCGCCCTTGGTCCGTTAAAGGCCGGGCTGGTTAACCGTTTTGGCGATAAGGGGTTTCGCGCCCTGTTTGCGCTGGTTTCGGCGGCTGGCCTTGGTCTGATGATCTGGGGTATGACACAGGCCGGCAAAACGCCTCTGTATACGCCGCCCGAATGGGGCGTGATGGTGACTTACCTTCTGGTCTTTCCTGCTTTTGTATTATTGGCGTCGGCCCATATGAAAGGGCGTATCCGCAAAATGGTGCGCCATCCCATGTTATTGGGGGTGCTCATGTGGGCAATTGGGCATTTGCTGGCCAATGGGGATCTGGCCGGGGTCTGGCTGTTTGGCAGTTTTGCCGTTTATAGCGTATTTGGCATGGTTTCTGCCAGCCTGCGTGAACCTGCCCCGGATTACACCATAAAACCCGTACATGACGTAATGGCCCTGGTGGGTGGTATCGCGCTGGCGCTGGTGTTTGTCTTTTATGCACACCAGCTTTTGTTCGGTGTGAAGATAATTTAACCGCGCGTGCATCTGTTTGCGGTCTTTCCTGCATCTTATCATTAAACGGCGCGTTGGCCGTGGATAATCATGGAGAATAAAATGGAAATCCTGGTTCCATTATCGCCCTTTATCATGGTCATTGCTTTGGTGTGGCTGGGGGCATGGTCACGGGCCAAATCAAATAAAGAGGTCCAGAAAAGTATTCAAAAAGCCATTGAAAAAGGTGTTGAATTAACCCCGGAAACCATCAAGGCCATGGGTGGTCAAGAGCGCAGCCCGCAAAGTGATTTACGCTCGGGTCTGATTTCCATCGCTGTCGCCCTGGGTATGGTTGCCCTTGGTTTCGGGATTGGCGAAGCCGGGGAAAGCGCTGAGATTATAGCGATCATGGTTGGCGCGGCGGCCATTCCCGGCTTTATTGGTGTGGCGCTGTTGATGATGCATTTCTTTATGAAAAAAGACAAAGCAGACAATTGATCGGAACCAGGGGGGATGGCTGCATCAGATCTCGAACTGGCGGCCCTGGTAGCTGCTACCGGTGACCGACATGCCTTTGGCCAATTGGTCGAGCGCTACCAGACGCTGGTGCGGGCCATGTTGACCCGCATGACCGGCAATCATGCATTGGCCGATGATCTGGCCCAGGAGGCCTTTATCAAGGCCTATCGCAAAATCACCAGCTTTACCGGCAAGGGCAGTTTCAAAAGCTGGCTTTGCCGCATTGCCTATACTGAGTTTTTACAGGCGGTTCGCAAACGCAAAGCCGCCGCCGCCGCCATGGAGCGTTACAAACAGCATCAGGATGTGGAAGAACAAACCACCAATTGGGAGCGCGGCGATGCCATGGACCTGGACCGGGCGCTGGCCACCCTTAGCGAAATGGAGAGAACCTCGATTGTCTTGTGTTTCTCGTCTGGTATGAGCCATAGTGAGGCCGCTGAGGTTATGGACTTGCCGCTTGGTACGGTGAAGTCCCATATTAATCGGGGTAAGGCCAAAATGCGGGCCTTGCTCGAAGAGAAGGAGGCTGTGCAGGTATGATGACCCCCCAAGATGGATTTGATGCCCGCCTGAGCGCCGCCTTTGAAAAAGCCGATGCCCAGATCACACCTGATGAGCGCTTTACCCAGCGTGTGGAAAGTCGCCTCAGCAAGGTCGTAAACTCTCGCACTATGGTGCTGGGTGGGGCCGGGGCCAGCGGCTCTGCCATTGCCGCCAGCCAGTTGGAAAGGTTTGCCGATGGCCTGCATTTTCAAAATGCAGCCCTGGCGCAGATTTTTGACACAATTGGCGGGCAAAGTCTGATTGCGATCGTATTTGCGCTCATGGCACTTGGCCTGGCCTATATTCTGCCGACAAGGCGCATTTGACCGCTTTTACGTGGTTGCCGTTCTGCAATAGTGAGGATAGGTTCAGCCGCCAGTAAATAGACTGCGTTTTACGCTCGTCAAAGCCACAGGTTTGTACTCCGTGTCAGATGTATTTAATGAAGTAGATGAAGAGCTGCGCCGCGATAAGGCGCAGGAGCTTTTTACCCGTTTTCGCCCAGCCATCATTTTAGCTACGCTGGCCATTGTGCTGGGGGTCAGCGGCTATAAAGGCTGGCAATGGTATGATACCCAGCAAAAGGCCCAGGCCGCCGAGCGCTATACCGCTGCTTCTAAATTGCTGAAGGCAGGTAATCTGGACGCCGCTGAAAAGGCTTTCGAAGCCTTCGCCGCGGATGCCCCCAAGGGCTATGCGGCATTAGCCAAGATGGAAATGGCCGCGATCAAGGCGCAAACCGGAAAATCCGCCGAGGCGGCACAGCTTTATATGCAGGCTGCCGACGCGTTCACCGATCCGCTTTATAAAGATCTGGCGACATTGCGCGCCGTCATGGTGGTGGCCGATGATCTGTCTCTGGCTGATCTGGATGCCAAGCTGTCCTTGCTGACTGGGCCGGGGCGTCCGTTTCGCTTTACCGCGCGTGAATTGCTGGCTGCCAAGGCCTTCGAAGAAGGCAATTTGGCACGCGCGCGTGAGGATTATACCTATCTTTCTCTGGCATTGGATGCACCCTCCGGCGCCCGTACCCGTGCCGGCCAGGCACTGGCACTGATGGGCCCTGAGCCAGAACCCAAACCGGCCGACCCAAATCCGACGGAAACCGATACCAACAGCAAGGAAGCCACACAATGAAACGCATCGTTCTTGGGTTTTGCGCGTTGATGGTTCTGCTTGGCGGGTGTTCAACCGTTGGCAAGGTGGCCAATGTCATCCCGTTTGTCGGTGGCAGTGAAGAGAAGAAAAAGGCCAAGCAGGGGGCGCTGCCGGATGAGGAACAGCGTATTTCCATCCTGACCTTTGAGCAGGCTTTGCAGGTGGATGATGATGCAGCCAATATTCCGATCGTTTTGCCGCCCCCTTATGTCAATGCAGACTGGGCCCAATCGGGGGCATTTCCCAGCCATGCCCCACAGCATCTGAGCACCAAGGACGGGATGCAAAAGGTCTGGAAGCACAGTGTGGGCAAGTCCAGCTATACCCGTGGCCGTATTGTGGCACCGCCCGTTGTGGCCGGGCATATGCTGTATGTTCTGGATGCCAAGGGCACCATTCGGGCCATCGATACCGAAACCGGTAAAACCAAATGGCGCAAAACCGTATTACCCAAGAAAAAAATTCTGCCCAAGGAAGATCGCCGGGGCCGGTTTGGCGCCGGGTGGCGCGGGGTATTCCGCACGGGTCTGTTTGGCAATAACCACGAAGGTTATGGTGGTGGTCTGGCTGTTTCCGGCGGGCGCCTGTTTCTGGTTTCCGGACACAGTCTGGCCGCGGCGCTGGACGTAAATACCGGTGAAGAGATCTGGCGCACCGAAACGCCAACCCCGATCCACAGCACCCCCAGCATTGCCGAAGGGCGCATGTTTGCGGTGACCCAGGATGACGAATTATACGCCTTTGATGTGGATACAGGCGAGGTGTTGTGGACCTATCAGGGCATTTCAGAACCAGCCCGGATTCTGGCTGCCTCCAGTCCGGCGGTTTATGGTGAAATTGTTGTGGCTCCGTTTGCCTCTGGCGAGCTGGTGGCCCTGCGGGTGCAAAATGGTCGCGAAATGTGGACCGAATCCCTGACCCGTCAGGCAGGGATGACGGCACTGGCCGAACTGAATGATATTGCGGGCGCGCCGGTAATTTTTGATCGTACCGTCTATGCCATCAGCCATTCCGGCTTGTTGGCGGCGGTGGATATGCGCACCGGCACCCGCCTGTGGGCGCGTCAGGTGGGCGGCATTAACATGCCCTGGCTGGCTGGTGATAATATTTTTGTGGTGACCAATGAAGGCCAGGTTTCGGCCCTTTCCCGTCATGACGGGCGGGTGCGCTGGGTTCGTGATTTGCCACGCTATCGCAAGGTCAAGAAAAGCAAGGGGCGGATTTCCTGGGCCGGGCCGGTTCTGGCCGGTGGCAAGCTGATCCTGGTATCGTCGCGGGGCAATGTACTGCATTTATCCCCGCAAACCGGCGAGACAGTGGCGGAAAAGCGCTTTAAGGATGCCTTCTTTATCGCGCCGGTTGTTGCCGATGAAAACATCTACCTGCTTTCTGACAAGGCGATCCTGTATAAACTTCGCTAGTTTTGTCTGGCGCAAAGCGGCGCTGTGGAATGAATTATGTCTTTGAAACTGGCCATTACCGGGCGTCCCAATGTGGGCAAATCAACCCTGTTTAACCGTCTTGCTGGGCGCAAGCTGGCATTGGTTCATGACCGACCCGGGGTAACCCGGGACCGGCGCGAGGGCTTTGGCCGCTTTGGCGATATGGATTTATCCCTGGTTGATACCGCCGGGCTGGAAACCGCCAAGTCCGGCCTGGAGGCTGATATGCGCGCCCAGACCCTGCAGGCGGTGGGCGATGCGGATGTGTGCCTGTTTTTGGTGGATGCCCGCACGGGCATTACACCTCTGGACGAAGTGTTTGCCGATATTTTGCGCAAATCCGGACGACCGGTGGTGCTGGTCGCCAATAAAACTGAAGGCCGGGCCGGCCGGGACGGGTTGCTGGATGCCTTCTCATTGGGGCTGGGCGAGCCGGTAGCGGTCTCGGCAGAACATAATGAAGGCATGGGCGAGCTGTTTACCGCCATTGTTGCTGCGGCCGAGGCCGCCGGTCTGGATGCCATGGGGAACCATGATACCGATCAGGAACCTGGCGATGCCCCCTTGCGCATTGCCGTGATCGGGCGCCCCAATGCGGGTAAATCCACCCTGATCAACAGTCTGATTGGCGAAGAACGCCTGATTACCGGACCAGAGGCCGGGGTAACGCGGGATTCCATTGCCGTGGACTGGTCCTGGGATGGCCGCCCGGTGCGCCTGGCCGATACCGCGGGGATGCGCAAAAAGGCCAAAATTTCAGATCATCTGGAAAAAATGGCCGTGGGCGACAGCCTCAAATCCATTGTGTTTGCCGAAGTGGTGGTGGTGGTGATGGACGCCATGTCGCCATTGGACAAACAGGATTTGCAATTGGCAGATCTGGCCGAGCGCGAAGGCCGTGCCGTGGTCTTTGCCGTGACCAAATGGGATCTGGTCAAGGACAAGGCCGCGCTTCTGGCACATCTGAAAGAACGCCTGGAGCGTTTGCTGCCACAATTGCGCGGCGCACCGCTGGTAACCCTTTCGGGGCTGACCGGGCGGGGACTGAAGCGCCTGATGCCGGCGATCGAACGGGTTCACAAAGACTGGAACGCCAAGATCAAAACTCGCGACCTGAATGATTGGCTGCACGCCCAGATTCAGCGCCATCCCCCCCCCGCCGTTCAGGGGCGGCGCATCAAACCACGCTATATCAGCCAAACAAAAAGCCGGCCGCCAACCTTTGTGCTGATGTGTTCACGGGCCAAGCATTTGCCCTCGGCATACAAGCGCTATCTGATCAATGGGCTGCGCGATGATTTTGATCTGATGGGGGTGCCGATCCGCCTGATCGTCAAAGCCGGCAAAAACCCTTACGAGGACAAAAAGCCCGAATAGGGCCAAAGGTCGCATTGGCACAAGCGGCCACCATGGATAGATACACGCCATGAAACCAGAACACCAAAAATATGCCCTGGCCGAGGTGCCTCGTTATACCAGCTACCCCACGGCGGTACAGTTTCATGATGGGGTGGGCGAGGCGGATTATCGCCTCTGGCTATCGCAGATTGATGATGGCGAGCCGTTATCGCTCTATGTGCATATCCCGTTTTGTCAAAAAATGTGCTGGTATTGCGGCTGTCATACCAGTGTTGCCCATACCTATGACCGTGTGGGTACCTATGCACAGGATTTGTTGGCCGAAATTGACCTTCTGGCCGCCGCCGTGCCGGCCCATCATGGCGGTCTGGCCCATGTGCATTTTGGCGGGGGCAGCCCCACCATGCTCAGCGATGCGGACTTTGCCGCCATCACCGCCAAAATCATGAGTGCCTTTGG
>WFTT01000006.1 GCA_015485335.1 Robiginitomaculum sp. | reverse complement strand
TTAAGGGGTAAGTGATGGACATGCGAAGGGGTAAAGGTGCCCCTTATTGATCCTTAAGTGCGTTATGCAGGGGATAATGTAGAAACGCTCCCCTTCGTGTCATCCCGGGCGGAGACCCGGGATCCATTGTGCAGGTCCGTATTCAGTATGGATCCCGGCTCGGGGGCCGGGATGACACGTTTTGGTTTGGGGGTGGGATAGCGCGATCTTGTCCCACAGGGGTGCTGATGGGATATTTTATATGTATTGTCCCCCCCACCTGTCATTGCCGGGCTAGTCCCGGCAATCCAGAGCGGCCTTAACATCATACTGGATTACCCGGATAAACCGGGTAATGACAGACACGTAAAAACACTCTCCCTCATCCTGAGCTTGTCGAAGGATGAAGCCACACCCCGGTTCGACCATGGTGCAAAGCGAAAAAGCCAAAGCGCAGATTGCCCGGTGGACGAAAGGTAAGGCTAAGGGTAAACCCGCAATCCTCAGAGTGACGGATATTTACCCATGCACAACATACGAGCCATTCGTGAAAACCCCAAAGATTTCGATGCCGCCATGAAGCGGCGGGGCTTGCCGGCGCCATCGGCAGACCTGTTGGCGCTGGACGAGAAATTACGTGCCGCCATTGCCGCCAAGCAAGAGGCGGAAACCGCGCGCAATGCGGCCTCCAAAATGATCGGGGCGGCCAAGGCCAAGGGCGATGAGGACGAGTTCCAGCGTCTGCGTGCCGAGGTGGGGGCCTTGAAGGACAAGATTGAGCAGGCCGGGGAAGAAGAGGCGCGCATCGGGGCAGCGCTTCGGGACAAGCTTCTCTCTCTGCCTAACCTTCTGGCCGACGATGTGCCCGCTGGTGCGGACGAGAGTGCCAACCAGGAAATGCGCAACTGGGGCACACCGCGTGCCTTTGACTTTGTGCCCAAAGACCATACGGCGTTGGGCGAAAAGCTGGGCCTTTTGGATTTCGAGGCGGCGGCGAAAATTTCCGGGGCGCGCTTTGCGTTTCTTAAAGGCGATCTGGCGCGACTGGAACGGGCGCTGGGGGCGTTCATGCTGGACGTGCAAACGGGCGAGCATGGCTTTACCGAGGTTTCGCCGCCACTACTGGTGCGCGATAATGCCCTTTATGGCACCAATCAATTGCCCAAATTTGCGGATGACCAGTTTCGTACCACCACCGATCACTGGCTGATCCCCACCGCCGAAGTGCCTTTGACCAATCTGGCGCGCGAGGCCATCCATGACGAGGCGGGCCTGCCGCATCGTTATTGCGCCTATACGCCGTGCTTTCGCTCCGAGGCTGGATCGGCGGGCAAGGACACCCGCGGCCTGATCCGCATGCACCAGTTTATGAAGGTGGAGATGGTGGTGATCACCACGTCGGAAAAGTCGGCGGAAGAGCATGACCGCATGACCGGATGTGCCGAAGAAATTCTAAAACGTCTGGAACTTCCCTATCGGGTGATGCTGTTATGCGCGGGCGATACCGGCTTTGGCGCGCAAAAAACCCATGATCTGGAAGTCTGGCTGCCCAGCCAGGACACTTACCGCGAAATTTCGTCTGTTTCCAATTGTGGGGATTTTCAGGCCCGGCGCATGAATGCGCGTTGCCGCGCGGCGGGGGAGAAGAAAGCCCGCTTTGTGCACACCTTGAATGGCTCCGGTCTGGCGGTGGGGCGCACACTGCTCGCCGTAATGGAAAATTACCAAAATGAAGATGGCTCGATCACCATTCCCGAAGCCATCCGCCCCTATATGGGTGGGCAAGAGGTGATAGGGCAATGATCCCGCAAAATCCCCGCATTTTGCTATCCAACGATGATGGGATTGATGCGCCGGGCTTAAAAGTGCTGGAAAGCATTGCCTATACCCTGTCCGATGATGTGTGGATTTGCGCCCCGGCGAATGAACAAAGCGCCGCCAGCCGGGCGCTGTCCATTCGGGAACCTTTGCGGGTATCCCGGCGCGGCCCCAAAAGCTTTGCCATTTATGGCACACCAACCGACAGCGTGATGATGGGGGTTTTGAACCTGATCGAAGGCAAGCGGCCTGACCTGATCTTGTCGGGGGTCAATAAGGGGCAAAATCTGGCCGAGCATATTACGCTTTCGGGCACCATTGCCGCGGCCATTCAGGGCATGGAGATGGAAATCCCCTCGGTAGCCCTGTCGCAGACTTATCCGTTTACCGAAAAGTCCACGATTTATTGGCAAACGGCGGAAAAATTTGCGCCCAAAGTACTGGCACGGTTATTCAAGCGCAAATGGCCAAAAGACGTGTTGATGAACATTAACTTTCCCGATTGTCCGCCCGAAGAGGTGACCGGCATTGAAATGACCCGCATGGGGCGGCGTGATCAGGACCAGCTGGACGTGCACGAACGGGCCGATCCCGGCGGGCGGCCCTATTACTGGCTGGGCTTTAATGGTCGTTTGTCTACGCCGCCCGAGGGCACGGATTTGCGCGCCATTTATTCCAAGCGGATTTCGGTGACGCCTTTGCATCTGGATCTGACCCATGAAACCACGCTGGCTGGGTTATCCGATGCGCTTGATGGCATTTCTCTATAGGGTCGTTCCATGAACCAGAGCGGACCTGATATGCGCGTTGTCGAGCTGATCATGGCGCTGCGCTCGGCCGGTATTGTCGACAAGGCGGTATTGGGCGCGCTGGAACGCATTCCGCGCGATGTTTTTGTCACCAGTGAATTTACCAAGCGGGCCTATGAAAACCGGGCGCTGCCGATTGCCTGTGGGCAGACCATATCCCAGCCTTTTGTAGTGGCGATGATGACCGAGGCTTTGTGCCTGACGCCGCGCCTGCGGGTGCTGGAGGTGGGGACTGGCTCTGGTTATCAATGCGCCATTTTATCGCTGCTGGCGCGCCGGGTGTATACCATTGAGCGCTATCGCACCTTGATGAAGGCCGCCGAAGAGCGCTTTGACCGCCTGCGCCTGCGCAATATTGTCACCCGCCTTGGCGATGGCATGCTGGGTTGGCCAGAACAGGGCGAGTTTGATCGCATTCTGGTTACCGCCGGTACCGAAAAATGCCCGCCGGCCTTGCTCTCGCAATTGTGTGAAGGCGGCCTGCTGGTCGCGCCCATCGGCCCGCCGGAGGGACAGTTTGTTACCGTTTTTCGCCGGGATGGCGATGTGTTTCACCAGCGCCAGGTGGCCCCGGTGCGATTTGTGCCCTTGATCGCCGGGATTGCCAGCGCGCTGTAGTGTTCCGTTAAGATTAATAAGACATTATCAGGGGCATGTTTCGCCAGGCTCTGACATCAATGGTGATTTTAACGCTGGCTGCGTGTGGAACACCCCGCGGCCCGGCGCCCGTGGTGTATCATGGAGACGAGCCACTGGGCCCATCGGCGGATCTGGATAATGATATTGTACCCAGTGCCGCCCCCACCCAGAGCATTGAAAGCCAATCGCTGGAACCATTGGAGCCGGCAGAGCCTTTGCCGTCGGCGGACCAGCCTTCGGTTTCTTACAAGGCCCGGCCATCCTTTCCGGAAAATCGCGCTTCAGTAGACCGGCCCTCAATTGATCGTCCTTCAATCAATCAGCCATCGGGAGGGCGCTCTTCCATACAGCGCCCTTCGGCTAAGCGCCCCTCTCTTGATTTGCCGGCCCGGCAAATGGCCGAAGTGCCATTTGATGCCCAGGCCGCGGCGGCCCGCAATACGGCCTCGAATGCCAGGCGGTCCCTGAAAGCGGCCTCCAAGATCGCCAAAACCGGTGGCAAGATCGGGCGCAAGGCGCTGGATCACCGTCAAAAGGCCTCGCAAAAGAACACACCGCGCGGAAATGAGCCAACCCGATCGGCCATACAGCGCGAGGTCGTGCCCGCCAAAGTGCGTCCGGCCAGTGTAAAGGTCGGCAAGGGCGATACCCTGTTTGGGATTTCGGAAAAATACCAGATTGCGCTAAAGCCACTGATTGCGGTCAACAAGCTTAAACCACCTTATGCCCTGAAGGCGGGGCAGACCCTGAAACTGCCGCCACCATTGCATTATCGGGTGCGCGCCGGAGACACGGTTATGGGCATTGCCCGGCGGTTTTCACTGGATTTCAGATCGCTGGCCCTGATCAATGGCATCCAGCCGCCCTATGCCCTGCGGGCGAACGAGTTGTTGATCTTGCCATCCCTGGTGCGCGGCGCCGATGGAAAATGGAAAAGCGCGGCGGCCAGTCGCAAGCCATCAGGCAGTGGGCGCAAGGCAACTACCCGTTCAAACGCAAAATCCGCCCGGGTTCAGGCGCCGGCCAAAACCTCGACCTTTGCCTGGCCATTAAAAGGTCCGGTGGTTTCCAGCTTTGGGGCAAAACCGGGTGGCACTCGCAATGACGGCATTAATATTGCCGCGCCGGCCGGTACAGCCGTGCGGGCGGCGGGCAGTGGCACCGTGGTCTATGCCGGGGCTGAACTGAAAAGCTTTGGCAACCTTATCCTGATCCGTCACCCCAATGGCTGGGTCAGTGCCTATGCCCACAATCGTAAGCTGCTGGTCAAAGAAGGGGCCAAGATCAAAACCGGTGATACCATTGCCGAAGTGGGGGCCACCGGCTCGGTCAGCACCCCGCAATTGCATTTCGAAACCCGGCGCGGACGGGATCCGGTCAACCCGTTACAGCATTTGCCCAAAAAAAGTTGATGCATTATCTGCATGAAAATAAACAGAAATTTTCATGATTCTGTCAAAAAATAGAAACCAGTAAAATTTTATCTATCTTTTTAAATGGGCGTTAGAGCGTGCTTGCTATGGTGCATTCAACGGCCACCAATAACGGTGCCGGAAAACAAAAACACCGGGGTGTCTAAATATGAATATTCTCAAGAAAATGACGGTTTGCGCAGGTTTGGTTCTGGCGGCGAGCACGATGGTAGCTGTGCCGACGGCGATGGCGGGAGAAGGCCTGGTGGCCAAAAAGCGGGTTGCACCGGTTTATCCTCGCGGTGCCGAGCGCCGTAAAATCGAAGGCCATGTTGTGGTGACCTATTCGGTTGATACCGATGGCAAGGTCAGCAATGTTGCTGTGGCCGAGGCGGTTCCTGAAGGTGTGTTTGATGATGCTGCCATGAAAGCGGTTTCCAAGTGGAAATACGAGCCACCGGCAAGTGTCGTCGAAGGCGCAAGAGCAAAAATTAGCTTCAAACTGTAAGAATTCTAAAATTTAAGCAGTATAACTGGCTCCCTCGCTTGCGGGGGAGCTTTTTATTAACCAAATCCGTGGAGGCTTACCTGGTAAGAGGCGGCAAGGTATCGCTGTCTCTGAAAATGAACTCGGGGAGGCTACCATCAAACGCTTTACTTTTTTACAGACCATTAGTGCCCGTCTTTTGCTGGCTTTTGGCGCCGTTGCCGCCTTCACTATACTTTCTGTGGGGATTGGTTTGTGGAGCAATGCCAAAACCACGGCTGTGCAAAACGAGATCAGTAATATCCATCTTTCCAATATGGATAATTCCCTGAAACTGTCGGTGACCGGCAGCGCACTATTGGCCGCCGTGTCGGATATCGAGCGCTCGCAAAGCTTGCACGAAGCTGAGGCATCTCTGGAACAGGCCACCAAACATAATGAAGAGCTGGTCAATCTGATCAATGCAGTCAGTCGTCTGCAAAAGGGCAATTCCGAAATTGCCAAAAGCCTTGCCAGAGAGGCCGCTGCCTTCCCCGATCTGGTGGCGCAACTGGATGCTCTGGTGATTGACCGCCTGAACCGTGAATCGCGAATCGATGACGCCTTTAATGCGGCGCGTACATTGCGTCAGGATTTGAATACGGAGCTGGAAACCCAGCTGGAAACTGCTGAAGATTTTGATGTTGAATCGCTGTTGCGCATCTTGATGTCTGCCAATGTGGTCACCGTGACCTATGCCGAAGCCATCGCCAGCGATTCGGTAAAAGAGATCGAAAAAATCGAAGAGGCCTATTCCGCCGCCGCCAGTGAAATGAAATCCAATGTGGCGATCATGGGGTCCAGCCTGTCCAAAAATGTGCGCGAGCGGGCCGGTACGCTGGTCGCGCTGGGCGCCGATGAAGCCTCCATCTTTGCCGAGCGTAAAACCCAATTGGTCAAAGATGCCATGGTCGAGGACAAAATTGCAGAGCTGGAAGGGATTTCCGCTTTGCTGGACAAGGACGTCACCAAATTTGCACAGGAAACCCGCGAGGCGGCCGTTACGGCGGGCAAGCGCGCTGCGGCAGCTTCCAGCATGGGGCGCCTGCTATTGTTGCTGATGGCGGTGGCCAGCATTGCTGCCAGTGCCGCCATTGTCTGGTTCTATGTTATTCGCAATGTGTCGCGTCGCCTTACCTGTATGAGTGCCACCATGCGCCGTCTGGCCGAAGGGGATATGACCGTAGAGGTTAGCCCTGTTGCCGATGATGAAATCGGCGAAATGGCAAGGGCGCTGGCGATCTTCAAAGACAATATGATCAAGACCCAGAACCTTACCGAAGAACAACAGCGCACCGCCGAAGAGCGGATCAAACGCGGTGAAAAACTCTCGGCAATGGTCAAATCCTTTGATCAGGAAATTTCCAATCTGTTGGAATCCATTGGTTCGTCCATGGATGAACTGAACTCCAGCGCCCAGATCATGACCGAAGTGGCAGAGGGGACCGCTGGCCGCGCCAGCTCGGTTGCCTCGGCATCGGATATGGCGGCCCAGAATGTTCAGGCGGTCAGCGCCGCGGCCGAGGAATTGTCGGTCACCGTGGATTCCATCTCTGAACAGGTTGGCCAGTCCGCCGAAGTTGCCGCCAATGCGGTTAAAGAGGCCGAGAAAACCACCGAGCAAATGACCTCGCTGCAGGAAGTTTCGGCAGGGATTTCCGAGGTGACGGCCCTGATCAATGATATTGCCGAACAAACCAATTTGTTGGCCCTGAACGCCACGATCGAGGCGGCCCGGGCCGGCGAGGCCGGTGCCGGCTTTGCGGTGGTGGCCTCAGAGGTGAAAAGTCTAGCCTCGCAGACCGGCAAGGCAACGGAACAGATCTCGGTACAGATCGAACAGATGCAAACCGCCACCACGGGGGCCGCAGAATCGCTTTCAGGTATTCGGTCCATTATTCAGGAACTGGCCGAGAACTCGGATTCCATATCTCATGCGCTGGGCGAACAACGCCAGGCCACCCAGGAAATTGCCTCCAGTGTGGTGCAGGCTTCGCAGGGCACCGCCGAGGTAAACCACAATATTGGTGGCCTTAGCGAATCCGCCCAGGAAGTGGACAGCGTGTCTTCGCAGGTCAAAATGGCGGTTGGCAGCCTGTCTGAACAGTCACGACAGCTACGCGAACACGTCGATGGTTTCCTGTCGGACGTGCAGTCCGCCTGAGAGGCTCCTGTCGATCCGCATTTGTCGGTAATAACGCGGTCATGAAGGGGGTGTGATTTCTATGGCTTACTCCCTCTGGGGTAATTGCTTTTCACGCCGCCATACCTATATTCGCCTGAACCGGATGCATCTGTCCGGGGTCGTGCTTTGGTAAAACCGGGCATGGCGCATGTAGGGGAGAACTCATGACCGTCCAGCCGATGATTGCTGCATTTATACAGGCCGCACCCGAAGGGCCCAGCCCGTTTTATAGCATTGGGATGATGGTGGCGCTGTTCGCCATCTTTTATTTTCTTCTAATCCGTCCACAGCAAAAACGTGCCCGCGAACATCGCGATATGGTCGAGGCGGTCAAGCGCGGCGACCGGGTGGTCACCGGCGGTGGTCTGGTTGGCAAAGTGGCCAAGGTTAGCGACACCGAAGTGCAGATTGATCTGGCCGATGGGGTGCGCGTTACCGCCATCAAGGCCACCTTGCAGGATATTCAATCCAAAACGTCTCCCAAACCAGCGAATGACAGTGCTGCCAAGACGAAAAAATCCTAAGTCGCGGACGCCTGAATCATGCTACATTTTTCCAAGCTAAAACAAGCCTTTATTTGGCTGATCGTCCTTGCTGGGTTTTTCTATGCATTGCCAAATGTCTTGCCAGAAAATATCCGTGGCGGCCCGGATGTTGAAGGCACCCTGCCGTCCTTCATGCCCAGAAAAACCGTTAATCTAGGGCTTGACCTACAGGGGGGGACGCACCTGCTCTATGAAGTGGATGTGGCCTCGGTAAAGCAAGGCAAGCTGGAAGCAGCTGCCGATGATGCGCGCCAGTTTCTGCGCAGTGAAAAGCCGATTATTCCGGCCACCGGCTTTCGGGTCAGTGGTGATACGGTTACCTTCCGTCTGGCGCGCCCTGAACAAATGGATCTGGCGCTGGAGCGGCTAAAACCCATTAACACCGTGGATGCAGCGGCTTTGCTGACGGGCGGCGCCAAGCCGCCTTTTGTGATCGACAGCGATCCACAAAGTGGCCGCATTACCCTGACGCTGACCCCCGAAGCACTGGAAAAAGAATCAAAAGACGCGGTGGCCCGCTCGATCGAGGTTATCCGCCAGCGGATTGATGAACTGGGTACGCGCGAGCCAACCATTCAGCGCAAGGGCGATGATCGCATTATTGTTGAGGTGCCGGGCAAAAGCGATCCGGAACGGATCAAGGAACTGGTCGGTCAAACCGCCAAAATGACGTTTCATTTGCTGGATACATCAGTCACAGTGGCCGAGGCACAGGCGGGGCGCATTCCGCCCGGGGCCAAGCTGGTCGAAGGCTCCAACCCGGCCGAACCTTATGTGTTGATCCGCCGTCGCCCGCTGGTCGATGGCGAGGATCTGGTTGATTCCAAACCGACCTTTAACCGCAGCGGCCAGCCGGCGGTATCCTTTCGTTTTAACGGCAAGGGGGCCCGACGTTTTGGCAAGGCCACGGCGGAAAATGTTGGGCGGCGTTTTGCCATTGTGCTGGACAACAAGGCGATTTCCGCCCCGGTGATCAATTCACCGATTTTGGGCGGGTCCGGGATTATTGAAGGCGGCTTTACCACCGAAAGTGCCAATGATCTGTCGATCCTGTTACGCGCCGGGGCATTGCCCGCCAAGCTGACCGTGCTGGACCAGGGGACCGTCGGAGCCGAGCTGGGGGCGGATTCCATCCGCGCCGGGGCGATGGCACTGATTATCGGGTTTTTGTCGGTGGTGGTCTTTATGGTGCTTGTTTATGGGATGCTGGGTCTGATTTCCGACTTGGCCCTGATTGCTAATGTGCTGTTGATGATGGGCGCGTTGTCGGCATTGCAGGCAACCCTGACCCTGCCGGGGATTGCCGGGATTATCCTGACCATCGGTATGGCGGTGGATGCCAATGTGCTGATTTTTGGACGGGTTCGAGAAGAATACCGAAACGGCAAAACGCCGATGAATGCCATTGAAACCGGCTATGCCAAGGCACGGTCGACCATTCTAGATGCCAATATCACCACTTTGATTGCGGCGGTTTTATTGCTGCAGTTTGGCTCGGGTCCGGTGAAGGGCTTTGGGGTGACTCTGGCGATCGGGATTATTACCTCGGTATTTACCGCCTTTGTCTTTTCGCGACTGTTGACCTCGTATTGGCTGTTTAAGGCCAAGCCTAAAACCCTGCCGATTTAAGGACGGTTATTATGTCTCTTGCGCTTTCCCAATATATCCCGCTGGGCACAAAAATTCCTTTTGTGCAACAACGCTATATCGCCTTTACCATCTCCGGTCTGGGGATTGTTATTTCCATTATTGCCTTTTTGATGCTGGGGTTGAACTTTGGCATTGATTTTCGTGGTGGCTCGCAAATTCAGATCGCCACCCAAGGGCCGGCGGATCTGGCAAAAATTCGCTCTGTAGTTACCAATCTGGGGCTGGGCGATGTGCAGGTACAGCATTTTGGTAGTGATTCGATTGTACGTATCCGGATCGAAAAACAGGCCGGCGAAGGCGTGGAGGGCGCCAATGCGCAACAATCGGCCATTGCCACCGTCAGGGAAGCACTGGACAAGAATTTTGAGGGAATCACCTATCGGGCGACCTCGGTCATCAGTCCAAAAGTCTCTGGCGAACTGGTCAATGCCGGTATTTTTGCCGTGGTCGGGGCGCTGATCTGTATGCTGATCTACATCTGGTTCCGATTTGAATGGCAATTCTCGGTCGGGGCTGTGGTGGCCCTGGCCCACGACGTCATTCTCACCATTGGCATGTTTTCGATCTCGCGACTGGAATTTAACCTCTCTATTATTGCGGCCATTCTGACCATTGTCGGTTATTCGATGAATGATACCGTGGTGGTGTATGATCGCATTCGGGAAAACCTGCGCCGTTACAAGCGTATGCCGTTAATGGATGTGTTGAACCAGTCGATCAATGAAACCCTGTCGCGGACGACGATTACCTCTTTTACCACTTTGCTGGCCCTGTTGGCGCTGTTCTTTATGGGCGGCGAAGTGCTGCGCGGGTTCTCGTTTGCCATGATCTGGGGCGTGGTGGTTGGCACTTATTCCTCGATCTTTGTGGCGGCTCCGATTTTATTGATGCTGGGGGTTAATCGCGGCGAATTTGAAGAGTAAAATAATTCAAATTTACCGCTTGCGGCGGATTGACGCGCCCCCCCCGTCATGCCCCATAATAGGCCATCACAGTTTTTCAGGGGGCCAAAATGGCTGGTATACTATCTAACCTTCGTTCGACGATCATCGTCTCTCTCATTCTCGCCGTATTGATGTACGCGCTGTATTACGTTCTCTCGGGAAGCGAATATTCAGGCGCGGCAGTTACCATCGCCTTTCTGCGCTGGCTGCATGTCATTTCTGGGGTCATGTGGATTGGTTTGCTCTGGTACTTCAACTTTGTGCAAATCCCCAACATGGCCAAGATTCCGGATGATCAGAAACCGGCCATCGGCAAGGTTATTGCGCCGGCGGCTTTGTTCTGGTTTCGCTGGGGTGCCGCGGCAACCCTGCTGACCGGTCTGGCACTGGCTGGTCATCGCGGTTATCTGGTGGAAACACTGACCATTGGGGCCATGGACGGCTTTGCCAATGCCCAGCATGTCTTTTTGGGCCTGGGGATGTGGATGGGCATTATCATGGCCTTTAACGTCTGGGCGATTATCTGGCCCAATCAGAAAATTGCTTTGGGCCTGATTGATGCCCCGGCCGAGGCCAAGCCCGCCGCGGCACGCAAGGCCATGCTGTTTTCGCGCACCAATACGCTGCTTTCGCTGCCCATGCTGGTGGCTATGGCCGGGTCGCAAACCCTGTTCGGCTAAGGCAAGCCTGCTGACCATAAAACCCCGGCCATTGAGCCGGGGTTTTTTGTGAAATGGGGGTCGGGGATTAAACGGCGTTGCCGTTACGCAGAATATAGAAATTTGTGTCCGCATTGGTCAGCGCCTCGCGGGTACCATCATCATGAACACGCACTGCGCCATCTGACATATATTGCAGAATATAGGCTTTTCTGGTTTCGCTGGTCAGGTTCGGGCCGGTCATATGCGGGGTCAGGGAAGAGAAAATGACCATGTCACCGGCTTTAGCCGGGGTACAGATGGCCCGGTCTACAATGCTGTCGTGATCCAGACCGGAAATCACCAGACCTTCTTCGCTCTGGTCATGGGCAAAGGTGCCATTGCGGTGCAGACCCGGCAGCACCCAGGGACAGCCATTGGAGGCGTCCGCATCGGTCAGCGCCAGCCAGCAGGTCACATAGTCCTGTGGTTCGGTATATGTATATCCATTGTCCTGGTGCCAGGCGAAATCAGCCACATGGCGGGGTTTCTTGTAAACCGCCTGATCCCAATACATGCGAACATCGGGGCCGATCAGGTCGTGCATCAGGTCCCGCATCAGGGGGCCGCTGGAAAAGGCCCGCAATACTTCGCTCTGGGCAGCCAGGTTACAGGCAAAGGTCATCTGGTCTGTGCCAAACACCACCGCTTCGCCGCTGTCAAAGGTCAGCACGGTTTCTTCTTCGCGGCCTTCCAGCGTGTCGATCGCTGATATCAGGGTTTCCAATTGATCGGCTGACACCGCATTGGGCACCTGGGCATAGCCCTTTTCATTAAAATTCCTTACCACCTCTGTATCCAGGCGACGCAGATTTTCAACCGGGCGAGTCCGCCAGGAAAATCCTGTGTTCAGCTTATGGTTTGGTGGCAATATCATCCGCGCTGACTTCCCCCCGGTGCGAATACGATGCACCAGTCAAAGTCCAGATTTGTATATCGTCAAGCGCTCTGGCTGTAATAAGGCGTCTTCTGGCCCGGGTTTTCTCTTTACCACGCAATTTTTTCCCATTTTTGTCCTTAAATGGTGTGTTCATGGGCGGGAACAGGCCAAAATTAATGTTCATGGGTTGAAAACTGCGTTTTTCGGCAAGGTGCCCACCGGTAATGTGCGCCAGCAAAGCCCCCAGTGCCGTGGTCTGGGGTGGCGATTCTGTTGGCTTATCCAGATATTGGGCGGCGGCAAAGCGCCCGGTCATCAGCCCACAGGCGGCGCTTTCCACATAGCCTTCCACCCCGGTGATCTGGCCGGCAAAGCGAAGGCGTGGCTCGGCCTTCAGGCGCAAGGTGTCATCCAGCACCACGGGAGAGTTCAAAAACGTATTGCGGTGAATGCCCCCCAGGCGGGCAAATTCGGCATTTTCCAGCCCGGGAATCATACGGAAAATATCCTGTTGCGCCCCGTATTTCAGCTTGGTCTGAAACCCCACCATATTATAGAGCGTGGCCAGGGCATTATCCTGTCGTAATTGCACAATGGCATAGGCCTTGACCGTGGGGTTGTGTTCATTGGTCAGCCCCACCGGCTTCATGGGGCCATGGCGCAGGGTTTCACGGCCCCGTTCGGCCATCACCTCGATCGGCAGGCAGCCGTCAAAATAGGGGGTGTCTTTCTCCCAGTCCTTGAACTCGGTTTTATCACCGCTCAACAGGGCATCGATAAAGGCTTCATACTGGTCCTTGTCCAGCGGGCAATTGATATAGTCTGCGCCATCGCCCTTGTCATAGCGCGACTGGAACCAGGCCTTGGTAAAATCAATGCTGTCCCGGTGAACAATCGGCGCAATGGCATCAAAAAAGGCCAGGGCATCTTCACCGCTCAGCGACAGGATGGCCTCGCTAAGTGCCGGCGAGGTCAGCGGCCCGGTGGCAATGATCACATTATCCCAATCGGCGGGGGGCAGGCTGGCGATCTCGCCTCGCTCTACGGTGATCAGCGGGTGGGCCTCGATAGCGGCATTGACAGCGGCAGAAAAACCTTCGCGATCCACGGCCAGGGCGCTGCCGGCCGGCACCTTATGCTGGTCGGCGCACCACATGATCAACGAGCCGCACCGACGCATTTCCTCGTGCAACAGGCCCACCGCGTTATTTTCATGATCATCCGAACGAAACGAATTGGAACACACCAACTCGGCCAGCTTGTCGGTCAGGTGCGCTTCGGTGCCCCGTTCGGGGCGCATTTCATGGATAATGACCGGCACGCCGGCCCCGGCGCATTGCCAGGCAGCTTCGCTGCCGGCCAAGCCTCCACCAACTATGTGTACAGTTTTTTTCATCATGGGGCGGGTATTCAGCCATCATCGACTTGCGTCAAGCCCGCCAGGCACTGTAACCTCGGCCTGGGTGTATAAATATAGGGGGAGACCATGAGATTCTCATGTCTGGTTGCATTGGTGTGCGTATTGTTTGCCGGGGGCGCACAGGCCGCCTCACCGATGATACAGGCGTACAAGGCCTATCTGGCGGCGTTGGATCAAGGCGATGTGGTGACCGCGGATCAGGAGGGCGAAAAGGCCTGGAAAGCCGCCGAAGAAGCAAACAACAAAAAATACAGTGCCATTCTGGCCTATAATCTGGCGGAATTGCGCCTGCGGTATTTGCCCCATACGGATGTCAAAACGCCGGCCAAACGAAGCTATGAGCTGACCAAACAGGCCGACAATCCCGGTCTGGCCGTGCAAAGCGCACAGCTCATCATGGCGCTGAGCGCGTTCATGGACAAACCAAACAAAAATACCCGGCGATCGTTGAAATGGGCCATTAAGGCCTTTGACGCGGCCCAACTGGAACCTTCTTACCCGATGTTTCGTTCGCATTTCGAATTGATGAAAGAGGCCAGCTATAATCAGGACTGGCGCACCACCCGTGACGAGGCCAAGGCGGCCCTGGGGGCTTATCAGGATCTGCAGATGAACGAGCCGACGGCCCTAGCTTCGGTAAAGCTGTTTGATGCCTCGGCGGTTCTCATTCAATCGGACTTTAAAGAAATCCGCGAAGCCGAAGAGGACCTTCAGGCTATTTTTGATGCACTGGGGCCGCAACGTTATGACCGCCCCAACAGGTTATTTCTGGCCGCCTGGGCCTGGGGGCAGGCGGCCAAGGCCATGCAATATTCGCGTCATACATCAAAGGGGAGCATTCTTGATACCAGTTTGCCGCCGGAGACCGGCCGTCCGGAAACCTGTCAGCCGATTAACTGGATAAAGAAAGAGAAGCCGCAATACCCGCCCAAAATGCTGAAAAAAGGATATGTCGGCGCCGCCATTGTGCAATATTCACTGGGACAGGAT
>WFTT01000005.1 GCA_015485335.1 Robiginitomaculum sp. | reverse complement strand
GCTGATCGCTTTTCCGCCTCTGGCTGGAAAGAACGCAGCTTACGCGATTTTACCCCCAAACGCATTCGTATCGAAGTGCTAGCCGGGCTAACCGTGGCGCTGGCCTTGGTGCCCGAGGCCGTGGCCTTTGCCTTTGTTGCCGGTGTGCATCCGCTGGTGGGGCTGTATGCGGCCTTTCTGGTAGGCCTGATCACCGCCCTTTTTGGCGGACAGCCGGGCATGATTTCCGGGGCCACCGGGGCGTTGGCCGTGGTCATGGTGGCGCTGGTTTCCGCCCATGGGGTGGAATATTTGTTCGCCACCGTGGTGTTGATGGGGATTTTGCAAATACTGGCCGGTGTTTTTCGGCTGGGCAAACTGATCCGTCTGGTGCCGCACCCGGTGATGCTGGGCTTTGTCAACGGACTGGCGATCGTTATTTTTCTGGCGCAACTCACACAATTTCAGGTGGGACCAGAAGGCGACCGCCACTGGATGACCGGCCTGCCTTTGGCCCTGACTTTGGGTCTGGTTCTGCTGACCATGGGGATTATCTGGGCGGTGCCCAAAATCACCAATGCCATCCCCGCCCCGCTGGCCGGGATTGCGGTGGTGGCCGCCATTGTTATTGGTTTTGGGCTAGAGGTTCCCCGGGTGGGCGATCTGGCCTCGATCAAGGGTGGCCTGCCCTCATTTCATCTGCCCATGGTGCCGCTGAACCTGGAAACCCTGGAGATCATTTTTCCCTATGCGATCATACTGGCCGCCATTGGCCTGATAGAAAGTCTGTTGACCCTGAACCTGGTGGGCGAAATGACCGGCAAGCATAGCGGCGGGGCTTCGCGTGAATGCCTGGCCCAAGGCGTTGCCAATACGGTCACCGGAGTTTTTGGCGGCATGGGCGGTTGCGCCATGATCGGCCAGTCCATGATCAATGTGAAATCCGGCGGGCGCACGCGCCTTTCCGCTTTGGCAGCAGCATTATTCCTGCTGAGCTTTATCTTGCTGGCTTCGGGCCTGATCGAACAGATCCCGCTGGCCGCCCTGGTGGGGGTTATGTTTATGGTGGTGATCGGCACCTTTGCCTGGCAGAGCCTGCGCATTATGCAGCGCATCCCACGTCTGGATGCATTTGTCATCATTCTGGTGACTGCGGTCACCGTGAAATATGATCTGGCCACCGCCGTGGTGGTGGGGGTAATCGTTTCGGCGCTGGCCTATGCGTGGAGCAATGCCCGGCGCATCCATGCGGTGGTTCGTGAAAGCCACAGTGAAACCGGGGCCAAGGTTTATGAAATCGAAGGGCCGCTTTTCTTTGGCTCGACGGACGGTTTTGCCGAACTCTTTACCCCCGATGAAGACCCGGACGTGGTGATTGTGGATTTCATGAAATCCCGTGTGGTGGACCAGTCCGCCCTGCAGGCCATCGAGGCACTGGCCTCAAAATATGAAAAGCGCGGCAAGACCCTGCGCCTGCGTCATTTATCGCGCGATTGCCACAAACTGTTGAACCGCGCCGGACAGCTCATGGTGGATTCCAATGATGATCCGGATTACGGCCTGGCGGTGGATTATTCGGTGCGTACCGGCATTTTGGGCGGGGCGCACTAAACGCCCAATTCTTCGGTGAGTTTTTGTGCCCCCTCTATGGGATCAGAAAAAGCCAATGTGTAGAGAGAAATCCCTTCCAGCCAGTCATTCAGTGCGCTGACCTGTGCGCCAGTTAAATGCGCCCCTTGCACGCCGATCGCCGAAACCAGTGCTCCATCCAGCGCCCGGTGCAGGCTGGCGCTTTGCAGTTTTACCTTTCTGTCCGGCCCCCTTTCCATCATAACGATGCCCCGTAAGGTATACGGCTTTGGCTTACCCTGCATATCTGCGGCCAGCAAACACCCCTGCCCCCCCGTTGACCAGTTCTGAAAGGCTGATGGTGCCAGGGGATCCAAATGCGTGGCAATGGCGTCTATATCATCGTCATTCAGCCGTACCGGCAGGCCTAGGGGCAAGGCCGATTTTGGTTTTTTCATGTCCAGCACGACGCCGCCGCCATAACCGGCCTTGGCCAGGGCAGCGAATGCCAACGGCAGGGCGTCCTCCCACCCGCTCATCCGGCCAGCCGTAAAAAACACCGCCTCGCTATCGTTGATCGGTATCAGGGTGCCGGCAATGGCAATATCGGTTTCCTTCAGGGGGGCCTGTTCAAAAAGTGCGCGAGAAACCACCTGCGCCACAGTATCCAGCCCCAGCCCCGTGGTGATCAGGTGTGAGCCTACCGCCAGTGCATAGCCCACCGGCGCATTTTGTACGGTGATATTCACCCCGGCCTGTTTTTTGGTTTTCAAAGGCGCAAAGAGCGGTCCAAGCCGGGTTGCCACCGCGGCGCAACCATAATCCAGGCTGAGCAGGCGCTTGCCTATCATCAGCGGATCAACGGGCGGTGCGTCTGGGATCGTTTCGGGCGTATCTTCTGATTGAGCCTGATCGCCGGTATCACGGCGCAACAGGCCCAGTTGCGCCCAGCTGGACAGGGCATCCCAGACATTCTCAAAGATCATCCATTGCTCGTCCTCGCTGGGTGTGCCGTGGGCCGCCTCGTGCGCCGCAATCAGATCCTGGGTAATGCCTTGGGGGTCGGCACCATCGGCCACTTGTAGCCAGATCCATCCCGATACTGGATTGGGGGTATAGAGGGTGCCGTTTTTCTCAAAATACAGCGCCAGTTCGTCTTCGGAAACGATCTCGACAGTCTGGTTCGAACACAGGCGCACCGGGCGCAATTCACGGCCAAGAACGGCCCGGGCGCTGACCATATCGGCATAACGCGGCACCGGAAAAAATGTCAAATAATCCTCGACCGTGTCTTTGGCGGGAAACAGGCACCGGAAGCCGCCGGCACGGGCCATCTCGTCTTTGATCTGGCGGGCCATGCGTTCGGCGCGATCCAGACCGGTATAATCGGCAATTGGCGCATTCAGCCCCAGTAAGGACACCATATCGGCCACCATGGTCCGCTTGATAATGGTTTCGGTATCGCCGCCATCTTCGGGCCCGGCACAAACCTCCAATGACGGGCTGAGATTACATTCCAGTATCCAGGGTTTGAGGTCTGCATCCACCAGACAGTCCACCCCCAACAGCTCGTAACAGCCATTGGCCGGGGCCTTTTGCACATTGATACGCTGGCGCATACGCTCGCGTACGGCAATTACCGTCAGCGTGACCAGATCGCGGATTTTGGCAAATAAGGCCTCATCATCATAGCCGGTATCACGCAGCCATTGACGGTATGCCCCCAGGCCAACAAACACCACCGGCGCATCGGCATCAGTATTGGTGGCGTTAATGTCTGGATTGGTCAGATGGGCAAAAGGATTATCCGGATCCTCTATATTATATGGCTCGGAGGCCAGTTTGGCGAAACCTTCATCATGCAGATAAAACCGCAATGGCTCGACCGAACTGATCAGCACATACAGACGCAGCACGTATTTACGGTCATTCATCACATGGGGGTTGTCGATATATTCCTGCACCATCCAGGTGTTTTCCAGCGGAATATTGGCGATGTCCTGCACCACTTCGATTCCGCGCCCGCGGGACGAGTTCTTGGGTTTTAAAATCCAGCTCTTGTCCGGGTTTTGCGCGGCACAGTGTTGCAGTTCATGAAAATCGTCGGGCATGGCATACACCCGGGGGAAATAGTCCATGCGCGCCAGATTTTTGGGCGAGGCCTGACGGTCGCGCGCCGCCCTTAGCGTCTCATAGAGATAATCCTTGATGGTCAGACCATTATTACCGGGAATATGATTGATGGTCTTGGTGGCATCCAATTGTTCAAACACATGGGGATCGGGCATGCCGGTATACCAGCAGGTATCCCAGTTTTTTGCCGAGCCTGGTTTCCAGATGGAGGTATCCAGCGCCTCGACAAAAAAGACGTCCTGGCCCGGTTCCCGATTGCCGGCCAGCCAGTATCGACGATATGGTTTTCTTGTGCGGCCCATCCTGATCCCTTGTCCATTACCCATGCCCGAATGAGCATGGTTAAGCAAAGGGATGTCAAGCACACACCGCCGCGTTCCCCCGGAACAGGGCCAGACCTCTCGAAATTGTTACTTCTGCGAGATTACAAGTGTTTTGCTTCGCCTCCCCCCTGCCCATAGCCTGTCATGGTCGGGTGCCAAGGGTGCCCCGCCTGTCACTGCGTTTCCATATGCTGCCGCGGGCAACCATCATGCTAAGGGGAAAACCATGCAAGACCGTCAGGAAAAACGCCAAAAATTACTGAAAAATCTGGCCAAGGGACTTTTGTACTCGACGCCGTTAATGGTGGCGGGCCTTGGTATCAGCCAGACAGCAAACGCGGAGACCGCGGCCTTTGAACAGGCCGCCGGAGAGGCCCAAGGCGAAGCCAAAAAAGAAGCCCGCGGCGAAGGTGAGGCCGAAGCTAAAATGCACAAGGCCAAGGGTGAAGCCAAAGGCGAGGCAGAAGGCGAGGCCAAGGGCGAAGCCGAAGGAGAAGCCAAGGGTGAGGCAGAAGGGGAAGCCAAAGGAGAGGCCGAGGGCGAAGCCGAAGGCAATCCCAAAGACATCAAACGCCCCATGTTTTCCAAAAAGTATAAAGGGGATCGCCGTCAGCTGGTCGCTCGCGGCAAAGAGCTTTATGGCGACTCATCGCTTTCCACCAATGGGTTGAACTGCAATAGCTGTCATACCGATATGGCTGGCTATAACGACACCTTCAAACAGCCCTACCCCCACTATGTGGCCATGGGCAAAGACATTTATGGCCAGAAAAAGCTGACCGCCGAATCCATGGTACAGGTTTGCATGCAGCAACCCATGGAGGCCAAGCCGCTGCCTTGGGATTCCGAAGAACTGGCCGCCCTGACAGCCTATGTCGAGGTGCTGCAAAAAGAATATGCTGCGAAATAGGGGTGAGCATTTAAGATAAATGCACACGAGCCTTGCGCCCACCATCACGGTGGGCGTAATGGTTTGAACAGGGCATGGGGGATATGGTGTTAGGGCAGACCTGAAACATACAGGTTCATCCCGCACCATGAGAGATTGCAAATTTGCGAGCCTGCCTCGCCAAAACAAGGATAATATCATGCGTACATCATCTCTTTTGCTCATCGGCAGCGCCTTGGCACTGACCATCAATGCCGGGGCCGCCATGGCCGATACCTCGGCTGGTGAAGCGGTGTTTAAGAAATGCCGGGTTTGCCATTCGAATGTCGAAGGCAAAAAGAAAGTCGGCCCCAGCCTGTATGGGGTAGTTGGCCGCACGCCGGGTACCGTACCCGGATATAAATACAGCGAAGCCATGAAGGCCTTTGGTGCCGGCGGGGCCGTCTGGGATGCCAAAACCCTGGATACCTATCTGATTCAGCCCCGCGCACTGGTCGCCAAGACCAAAATGATCTTTCCGGGTTTGAAAAATGAGGCCGACCGCAAGGCGGTTATTGAATATCTGGACAGTCTGGACGACTAATCCACCGCGTTAAGGGCCACTGCTGACCCGTTTGATATCGGCACCCAGCGCGCCCAGCTTGCGTTCCAACCCTTCAAAGCCGCGATCCAGGTGGTAGACCCGATTAACCTCGGTCTGCCCCTGGGCGGCCAGTCCCGCAATGACCAGGCTGACACTGGCGCGCAAATCTGTCGCCATCACCGGCGCTCCATGCAAAACCTCTACGCCGCGCACCACCGCTTCGCGTCCATGCACGGTGATGTCTGCACCCAGACGGCTTAGTTCCGGCGCATGCATAAAGCGGTTCTCGAATATGGTTTCCCGAATGATGGATGCCCCTTGGGCACGGCAAACCACCGCCATGAATTGCGCCTGTAAATCCGTAGGAAAACCGGGATAGGCCTGGGTTTCCACATCCGCGGCCTGGCAACGCTGGTCCGTCTGGATAATACGCACGCTTTGCGCGTCCACGGTCTCTACCGAAACCCCGATGGCCCGCATGCGGCCCCACAGCGCGCCCAGATGCGACGGGTCACAGTTTTCAATACACACATTACCACCGGTGGCCGCCACTGCCAGCGCATAAGTGCCGGCCTCGATCCGGTCGGGCACCACCCGGTGCGTGGTGCCGCCCAGATGATCCACCCCGGCAATGATGATCCGGGCGCTGCCGCCACCTTCAATCCGGGCGCCCATGGCATTCAGACACACCGCCAGATCCACAATTTCCGGCTCTCTTGCAGCATTTTCCAGCACCGTTTCGCCCTTGGCCAGCACCGCCGCCAGCATGGCATGTTCGGTGGCCCCCACCGAAACGAAGGGAAAGCTGATCATGGCACCGTGCAACCCCTTGGGGGCCTTGGCCATGGCATAGCCCTCGTCCAGCTCTATCTCAGCCCCCATAGCCTCAAGCGCCTTCAGATGCAGGTCCACCGGACGCGCCCCAATGGCACAACCACCAGGCAAGGACACCCGCGCCCTGCCTCGCCGGGCCAGCAATGGTCCCAGCACATTAAACGTCGCACGCATTTTGCGCACCAGATCATATGGGGCATAGGGCTCGGCCATGGTATTGGCATGCAATACCATTTGGGTGCCGTTCTGACGGCTCACCTCAACGCCTAAATGCTTCAGCAGGTGCGCCATAAAGCGGGTGTCTGCCAGATCTGGCATATTGGTCAGGGTTAATGGCTCATCACAAAGCAGCGATGCAGCCATCAGCTTTAGCGCCGAGTTTTTGGCACCATTAATGCGAACACTGCCCGTTAGAGGATTGCCGCCATTTATCAGAATACGATCCATGGGGAGGGATTAGAGAGCTAAAAAGGCAAGGGCAAGCGTAAATCATGGCGTTTTCAGGATACCACCAGCCCGCCTTAGCCCGTCGGCTTGGCCTTGCCCGCTTTGCGACGGCGCAAATTGGCGCGCAAGGCCTCGGCCAAACGCTCTTCCTTGGTTTGCGGCATAGCCTTTTTTGGCTTGTTTTTGTTCTCATCAACAGCTTTACGCATGAAAAAAAGCACCCATTTGCAGAAGGAATGTGACTGTACCCTTTATCTCGCCCGATCACTGGGTTATATGCGCAGCCCAACAGGCATTTGTCTATGATGATAGACCGCCTCCATGGCTTGGAAAAGGCCGCAGTAGCTCAGTGGTAGAGCGCGTCATTGGTAATGACGAGGTCGGGAGTTCAATTCTCCCCTGCGGCACCATTTTTTCTCGTCCTATCGTGGTGCTGGCGCCCGCTATTTGAGGACAGGATTTTTCTCTTATCCTTCCTCAGCCCCGGCCTTCGTCGGGGCAAGCTCTTAGGTGCCGCAAAGCGGCCTCAAAGGACGCAACGACAAGCTTTTTCCAAAAGCCGTTCACTGTATTTTTCAGCTTATATTATGGTGAAAACAATCATGATTCAGAGGTCATTTTACAAAAAACACATACGTTGCTTAGGGGGCAACTTTATCTTGACTAATTTTACGTTGTCTGATAGGCTACATATATGATTAAGAGTTTTGCGGATAAGCGAACCAAGCAGATATTTGACGGGCATTTAGTCAAAAAAATGGATGCTGATCTTCAAAAGAAAGTTCTGCGCCGTTTGCGATATATCGAGGCCGCAGAAAATGTTGAAGACCTACAAGTTCCGCCATCTAATAAGCTTGAGAAAAAACAAGGTGATTTGAGAGACCATTACGCCATATGGGTAAACAGACAATGGCGGATCACCTTTAAATGGATTGATGGCTTTGCACATGATGTAGAGCTGATTGATTATCACTGATGAAAGGCGTGATGAGATGATAGAGATAGAACATCCCGGTGTAATGCTTAAACAAGATTTCTTGGATGATCTGGGCATTAAGCCCGGCACATTTGCCAAAGCGATTGGCGTTGATCGTGCAGCGATCAAAAAGATCATAGATGGCAAGCGAGCAATATCGGCTGATATGGCGCTGCGCTTTAGCCTGTTCTTTAATATGAGCAACGGCTTTTGGCTCAACCTGCAAAAGGACTATGAGCTGCGCATCGCCAAGCGAGACCGCTTTGCTGAATTGCAAAAGACTGTTCAGCCAATGGCCAGTGCCTAAGGTGGAGTTAGTGTCGCAGATTGTGATGTGGATTCTAGCCAGTGGATCGGCACTTGCTGGTGTCTTTTTGTCCAATAAACTTTTAGAACGCTCAACTGAAAAACAAAACAAACTGCAAAGCCTCAAACATCAACAGGAACGTCTAAGAAGTTCTGGCGAAGAACTCTACAATTTGGTCGCAAATTGGGCTACATTGGTCTTCACATCGCATATATCGCTCTACGCTGTCATGCGCGGTGAAGTATCATATAATGATCATCTGGATCAATATAACTCAAGAGATTCCAAGAACATTGCCCCCATCGTATGGAGTTCCTGATCCATGCTTACTTTCCCAAAATTATCCCTCAATATAAGCGCGTGCGAATGGCATTAGAGGAGCACAATAATATTGTGCATGATCACAAACAATCATACAAACTAAGGGGTGATGGGTCGTCATTCATTAAACCTTTTCAGAAAGCCCAAATAAAATTTGAACAAGAATCTGATGAACTAAAAAGGCAAATTATTGAGCAAATCTCAATGATAGACCGCTAGGTCAATCCAGTTATTGAAACGATGCTGTGAATTTCAGCCGGTTTTTTTGCGAGACGCCACCGGCCAATAGCCAGATAAGATACGCTCGCCGGTTTTACCGTTTTCGACTTCTTCTTGTACCCGCGCGCCAATCCCGGAAAGATTGTTATTGTGCATGCGATAGCAAAACAGCGGTTCGGGGATATAAACGCCGGTCCAGCCATTGGCGATAATCCGGCACCATTTGTCCTGTTTGGTGCCCTTGCGCACGCTTTCGTCAAACGGGGCCACTTGTTTCATGGCCTCCATCAATACCAAAGCAGGTTCGGGAATATAGCTGAGCGTGCGGATCAGGTCCGCATCAAATGGGGCCGAACGGCCCCGTTCCAGAAATTCCCCACTGGCGGAGATCAGATGGCAGTCCATATAGACAAAGCCGACTTTTTTGTCTTCGCTGCGGGCGCGTTCCAGCACCGCCAGACACCGGACGATATGGTTGTCCATCAGATAGTCATCAGAATCCAGAAGCAGGCAATACTGGCCCGTCACCACCTCCATGGCACGATTTACCGCCGCCACTTTGCCGGCATTTTTCTTCATCTCGATCAGAGAGATATCCAGCTTGCCTTTATAGGACTCGATCAGATCCTTGATGATTTCTACGGAATTGTCCGAGCTGGCATCATCAACAATGACAATTTCCAAAGGGGAATAGTCCTGCCGTGACAGGCTGGCGACGGTTTCACCAATAAACTGGCCGTAATTATGGTTAGGAATGATAACCGATAATAGGACCGGCGTTGTTGCACCACTCATAGACAATACCCACTTTTCAACTTACGGCCCCTCGGGAACTCAGTTCATTACCCCCGAAAAGGGTTTTTGGAGCCGCTCGCAATCGCCCAAGCAGCGCCTTTGTAATGCGCTCTATTTGTATTCTATCCTTCTCAGAAACAGCAGCCTGCTTAGCGCTGCCATCACTTTGGAAGGTGCTCGTATCAGAATCATCCTTTGAATGGAAGCGAAACTGTGTACACATTTCAGCGATCACCTGTTCATCCGGCACAAAGGAAAACCCTGACTTTAAAACCTGCCCCAATGTATCGGGTCTTAGGTTATGATAGTCTAAAGCCTTCACATTAGCTAATGAAGAATCCAGTATCACTTTGAAATAATTATTATAACAGTGCGCCAGATAGCTGACATCATCCATCTTCTGCACCTGCGCGGCGCTTTTGCCGGTCAAAAAACTGGCCTGGGGCCAGTCCTTGGCCACCAGCACCGCGGTGGTTTCCTTGATCACCGAGGCAATCACTTCCACCGGATCCCGGAAAAGAAACAGGCTGTGCACTTCGGGAAAGGCCCGCGCAATAAAGTCCAGATAAAGCGTGTTCCAGCTGATGAATTTTACAAAACTGGTGGTTTCCGTACCCAGGCGCGGCCGGGTCAGCGCAAACACCAGATTGCGAAATTTCTTCACCGTGAGTGCATCATCGGGCAGCTCGTTTTGCCAGTCCTGGGTCATGGCGGCCCAAAAGCCGCGCTGTAAGGGGCCGCCCTGATTGACCACACAGTGGGCAGGAATTCTGGCCAGTGCCTTGCCCAGCAAGGTAGAGCCGCAACGCGAGGTATGGAAAATAAAACCTGATGGCATCAGGGCATCCACTATCAGGTCATCCACATCCAGCACATTCATGGTCGTGGCAAAGGCCGTGGAAATCATGTCTGCCTGGGCCAGACGTTCGATGGTGAACAAATGCTGCCAGTCACGATAGGCATGGGTGCCAATATCCACCCAGTATATCTTGCTGATTTGTCCGGGAGCGCTGGCAGGCTCGATCGCCGCAGGAATCAGCCCTGCATGGGTGCGAATACGCGCGACGGCCTCGTCATCAGGAACAGGAATATCAAAACGGCCCGGCAAAAGCCGCCCTACGACCTCATGGTCTGGCAAGGCATAAATCGGCACCATTTTGAACAACCACCCCGGCAGTTATATCTTTATGCGGGCTTATATACACGTTCATACCCGCTTAGCGTACCCATAACCTATAGCGGGACAAACGCAAAGTCCTTGCGCCAGTACGGCGAAGTTCGGGTAAAGGCTTCCCCCTGATGCAGCTTTTCCTTGCACGAACCTTCTGGGTTTGACACTTTGCGCGCAAATTCACAATCTCTGTCCTGTTGGAGTTCCGTTTTGCACGACACCCCGGTTCAAGCCTATGGTCACTGGCTGGCCAACACTGCGGATGACTGGCCGGACGAGGCCCGCCATTCCGCCTGGCGTGAGCTGATCGACCAGATCGGCGTTACCGTACCGGGCACCGCCGAACCGGCCACAAAAATCGCCGCGCAGGTGGTCAGCACCTGGGGCACCGGGCCATCAATGGCCGCCGGGCAAGAGAGCCGTCTGGCCGCGCCTTGGGCCGCGCTGGTCAACGGCACGGCGGGCCATGCCCTGGACTTTGATGATAATTTTGATCCGTCAAAATCGCATGCCACCACGGTGCTGTATCCGGCCATTCTGGCGCTGGCCGAACAGGAAGGTGCTGGCGGGGCCGCCTGTATTGATGCCTATATTGCTGGCCTGCAAATCATTGGCAAAGTGGGCCAGGGGGTGAACCCCTATCACCGGGACCGGGGCTGGCACGCCACCGCCACGCTGGGCGCGGTGGGCGCCGCGGCGGCCTGTGCCCGTCTTTTAAAGCTGGACGCGCAACGCGCCGCCATCGCCATTTCCCTATCCACCAGCATGGCCGCCGGGTTCATGTCGCAATTTGGCACCATGGCCAAGCCTTTGCATGCGGGTCTGGCGGCCAAGGCCGGGATCATGGCGGCATGCTTTGCCCGGGCCGGCATCACCGCCAGCATGAACACGCTGGATGGCAAAAACGCCATGAATCATTTGATGGTGGGCCCGGATTACGAGCATTTGCGCGATACCCTGACCAATCCGGACCATGGCCATACCCTGACTTTTGATACCCAAACGATTGGCGAGCCCTTGCTGATTACCGAACACGCCTTTCGAGTAAAGCGCTTTGCCAATTGCGGTGCCTCGCACCGGGCGCTGGACGGTCTTCTGATTTTGCGTGAACAACATGGCTTTGGCGCCGAAGACGTGGAACGGGTGGATATCACTTTGCCGCAGGTGCATGTGAACAATCTGATGTATCATGACCCGCAAGACCCGTTACAGGCGAAATTCTCTTTTGAATATGCGCTCAGCACAGCCTTGCTTTTTGGGGATTTTACGCTGAGCGATTTCACCCAGGAAGCGGTGATGCGCCCCTCCGTGCGCGCCCTTTATCCACGCATTTATTTGCACGGCGTTGATGCGCTGGAAGGGGCCTGCCCGACCGAAGTAAAAATCACGCTGAAAGACGGCACGGTTTATAAAACCGTGCGCACCATGCCGTTAGGCAGCAAGGCCGCCCCCTTCAGTGACGAACAATACTGGACCAAATTTGAAAGCTGCGCCGCCCCCTATATGAATACAGACAGCCTGAACGGCCTGAAACACGCTTTGATTAATTTTACGGCTCTGGAAGAGATCACGCCCATGACGCGCTATCTTGCCACGCCCCTGGAACGCAGAGAAACCTCATGAGCACCCCCACCCCCTCCACCCAACGTCCATCCGTTCTGGTACTGGCCGCCAGCCGCGCCGGCGCCGATGACCCGGTCGCCCGACTGAAAGGCACTTCACACAAATGCCTGGCCCCGATTGACGGGGTGGTGATGCTGGTCCGGGTGGTGCAGGCCATTCTGGATGCCGATGTGATGGGGAAAATATATATCTCCATCGAAAGTGAAGATCTGCTGCGTACCGTGCCGGAACTGGCCCAATGGCTGGACGATGGTACCATTCAGATGGCGCCCGTGCGGGGTAATCTGGCCGACAGTGTGCTGGCCGCCGCCGAAATCATGGAGCCGGCCTTCCCCATGATCATCACCACCGGGGACAATGCCCTGCACGGCCCGGAGATTTTGCAGGATTTTGTCGGCCAGTTCTTATCGATGAAAGGCGATGCCGCCGCGGGCTTTACCACCGCCGAAACCGTCATTGCCGAGTTTCCCGAAGTGGGCCTGGCCTATCACCGCCTGAAAGACGGTGGCTATTCATCGTGCAACCTTTATGCGTTTCGCTCGGACAAGGCCCTGACGGCGGTGCGCATTTTTGAAGGCGGTGGCCAGTTTGGCAAACGCCCGCTGCGCATTATCAAGGCGTTTGGGATCATGCCCTTTATTTTGTACAAGCTGCACGCCGCCACCTTGGATGAATTGCTGCAACGCATTGCCAAAAGACTGGGCATTACTGCGGATATTATCATGTTGCCCTATGCCTATGGGCCCATTGATGTGGACAATATTTCCTTTTTTGAAATCTCGGAACGGGCGTTAAAAGAACGCCGTCTGGCCAAAAAATAAGCTTCCTTTTCCCGGCCTTTATGGCGGGGATAAATCAAATGTATCCGAGGGTCGCCGGGCGGCCCTAGTCTGGGGGTTCTTCTTCATGAACCCACGGGACACCAAGGATGAACGAAACCCCCAATCTGGTATTGCCTTATATTCTAGAGGCACAGGCGCAAAAACACGTCACCCATAACGAGGCCATTCGCGCACTGGATGCGCTGGTCCAGCTGGTCATTACCAGCCAGAGCCTTACCGAGCCGCCCACTGCCCCCCTTGAGGGCGAGCGCTATATTATTGCCGCCAATGCCACCGGCGTATGGGCAGGCAAGGATGCCCAGATCACCGCCTGGCAGGACGGGGCCTGGGCCTATTATATCCCCAAAGCGGGCTGGCAGGCCTGGGTCATCGATCAGGTGCAAATGCTGTATTTTGACGGCACCACTTGGCAAATCCCGCCCCGGGGGATGAGCCTGATTGCCAATGCAACGCCAAACGGGGCCCAGACCCGCTTTGACATTATCGAAGAAGATATCCCGCTGGTCGGGGCCTTTACCGACAGCACCATTGTGATCCCGGATCGGGCCATTGTGTTTGCGGTCACCACCCACACCACCACCGCCATTACCGGGGCCAGCAGCTATGATTGCGGCATTGTTGGTGATCTGGCCAAATATGGCGGCACGCTGAGCATTACCGCGGGCAGCACCAATAGCGGCGTGACCGGCCCCACCGCCTTTTATGCAAACACCCCCATTCGCCTGACCGCCAATACAGCAAATTTCACCGGCGGCAGCGTCCGCATTGCCATCCATATGATGCTGTGCGGTGCGCCCACTTCCTGATTTCACAAACGACCAACCAAGGACTTTTATCATGAGCGATTCCTTTCCCTATACTGCCACCGGCATGAGCGGCCCGGCCATTGATGCCTTTGCCATCACCCCCGATGATGCCACGGATCTGGCCCTGACCACCCGGGCGCTTTACAGCGGCAGCGGCGGTGATATTGCGGTGATCATGCAGGGCGGCGGGGCCGTTACCTTCAAGGCCGTGCCCGCCGGTGTCATCCTGCCCCTGCGGGTAAAACGGATCATGCTGAGCGGCACCACGGCGCTTGATCTGTGTGGGCTGGTTTAATGATCGGCCTGGGACTTCGCCTCACATCGGGGAGCGCACAAAATGCCCTGCCTGACATTGCCGCGCCCGTGCTCACCCTTACCGGTGGCACCACAGATACACCCCTGCAGCCGCAACTGAATACCGGGGCGTTCACGCTGGAAAACAGTGCGGTGGACACCCATGCCAGCACGGACTGGCAAATTGCCACCGATGCGGCCTTTACCAATGTGGTGTGGGCGGCCCTGGACAGTTTGAACCTGACACAAATCACGACCGGTCTGGCCCTGAGTGAAACCAGTACCTATTACGCTCGCGCCCGCCATAACGGCACAAATTATCAATCCCAATTCAGTGCACCGGTGATGTTCAATACCATCACGGTTTCCGTGGCCGTACCCGCCATTACCAACCCGGCGGCGGCGGCAACGAGCATTGGCGAGACCCCCACCATCACTTCATCGGCCTTTGCCGTGAATGGCGGCACCGACACCCACGCCAGTTCAGACTGGCAGGTGGCCAGTGATACAGGCTTTACCGATATCGTTGTGCAAAGCCTGAGTGACGCCGCCAACAAGACAAGCTGGGCCGTGCCGACGGGAAACCTCCTGGTCTCCACAGGCTATTATGTGCGGGTGCGTCATACCGGGGTAGCGCAGGGTGTCAGCGCCTGGTCACCGGCCATCAGCTTCACCACGACGGCTGCCTTTGCCAATCCGTGGGATTTGGGGAACGCCCAATATGAAAACAAACTCTTTTCCACGTCGGCGCAAGATAGCTCGCCCCAGGAGGTCGCCTTTTCCACCGATGGCACAAAAATGTATGTGGTTGGTGCCAGTCTCAATACAATCTACCAATATACATTAAGCCAAGCCTGGGATGTTTCCACGGCCGGTTATGCCGGCAAATCCTTTTTTGCCGGATCACAAGAAGCCAATATAACCGGGCTGGCATTTTCGCAGGACGGCACAAGAATGTATGTGGTTGGGGTCATCGATGACAGCGTCTATCAATACAGTTTAAGTACGGCCTGGGATATTGCCACCGCCAGTTATGCCAACGCATCTTCCTTTATTGGCACACAGGAAGGCGTGGCCCATTCCGTACAGTTTTCCGCCGATGGTACGCGCATGTATATTGTGGGGGTCATCACCGACACGGTCTATCAATATGCCCTTGGTACGGCCTGGGACATTTCCACCGCCAGTTATAGCGGGCAATCCTTCTCTGTAGCCGCCCAGGAAGCCAGCCCCACGGGCCTGTCTTTCTCATTGGATGGCACCCGCATGTTTGTGGTGGGTGTGACCAATGATACGGTCTATCAATACGTCCTGAATACTGCCTGGGACATTTCCACGGCCAGCTATGCCGGCAAATCCTTTCCAGTGGTCGCCCAGGGTACCAGTCCACGGGCTGTGCCGTTTTCAGCCGATGGCACAAAAATGTACTTTATTGATGATGTAAACGCGACAATCTATCAATATGCGCTCTAGGTCGCGAACCTCAGCGAAAAAGACCTAAAGGCATGAAGTTAAACCATTTGGATGAGTTTTCACCCTAGAAAAACAAACGGTTTTTGTGACATAAGTAGAGAAGACGCAGAAAACCCCAGGGGGATGAACGTGAAGTGGATAATTGCACTGGCTGGTTTTATAGCGTTGGGCATAGGCGGCATTCATTATGGCGTTTTTGCCGGCATGCCGGGTGGTTCAGGCATCCAGAGCATTGAAGCCAATTTGAAAACCCAAGCCGAACGTGCCTTGCACAAGGCCAATCTGGATTGGGCCAAGATAGAGATCCACGGACAGGAGGCCTTGTTGTCGGGAACCGCGCCGACCAAGGCCGCCCGCGAAAAAGCCCGCATGGCCGTACTGCATAGTGTTGGCAAGGGCGGACCAATTATGGGGCCCATTACCGCGGTCAATACAGATCAGGTCAACATACGGGAAGAAAAAGAACCGGATATCTGGCAGGTGCAAAAACTGCCTGATGGACAATGGGCATTTTCCGGCAGTATCGGCGATGCCAGAAGCCGACAGGCCCTGATCGACTTTATTGCCCAGGGTCAGCAGGTGTCGACCGCTCAGATAGAAGACCAGATGCACCTGGCATCGGACATGCCCACCGGTTGGAACCAGCGGGCGCAAATGCTGCTGGAGGCATTATCACGGCTGGATGTGGGCACCGCCCGTATGCGTGATAACCGCCTTAGCCTGCAAGGCAGTACCGATGATGTAAAAGTCAAAACCGAAGTGGAAGCACGGTTCAAAAACTTTCCGGCTCCGGCCAATGCCACCACCTCCATTGTCTTAACCACCCCGCCAGAACCGGTGCAGAAACCAACAGATCCCTATGACCGTAATGGCTGCCAACAGCGTTTCACAGAAAGCCTTGGCAAGGACAGCATCCATTTTGCCACATCCAAGGCCATTATTAACCAAGACAGCTATGCGCTTATGGACAGTTTGGCTGAATTGGCGGCAAAGTGCCAAAACCATACGCTGGTCATCTCAGGCCATACCGATGCCCTTGGGGATCCTGCCTTTAATGACTGGCTGTCTTTGCAACGGGCCTTGGCCGTGAAAAAGTATTTTGTAAACAAAGGGATAGATGAAAATAACCTGCGCGCGCGCGGGGCGGGGTCTACGGAACCTCTGTGTTCAGAAAATACCCGTTCTTGCCGCCAGCGCAACCGCCGGATAGAAATAGGCATAGAGTAGAAAGGGACAGAACCATGGTATGGCTTGCCGCACAAATGTGGGGATTACTTGCGCTAAGCCTGGTACTGGGCTTGCTCGCCGGGCGATGGATCTGGCGTCAACCACAAAGCAACCGAGACGATGAAGCCGACAAAGAGCTGGCTCAATTGCGCTCGCGAATTGAAGAAAGCGATGCGGAAAAAGCCAAACTGCGCTCGCAATTGCTGGAATATGAAACGGTACAGCGTCAATCAGGCTCGGAACAGGACAACACAGAAGTTGACCCGATCCTGTATGAATCGGCCAGCGACGGTAATGCCGATGACCTTAAACTGATCAAGGGAATTGGCCCGCAACTGGAAAAAATGCTCAACGACATGGGCATATATTATTATCACCAGATCGCCGCCTGGACCGACAGCCAAGCCGCCAAAATAGATGAACGGTTGCGCTTTAAGGGCCGTATCATGCGCGATAACTGGCGCGCCCAGGCCAGCGCCCTGTCCTCTAATCGCTAGGCATGGCGGACGCCTAATGCATTTTTTACGCATTCCCACTGGCCACACCCTGTGGTGCGCGCTATGGCTGTGTTCAACATAAATTTGGTCCTGACCGCCCACAAAAGGAAGATATTATGAGCGCCCTTCTTGCCATTATTGCCGTTGTCGTGATTTTTGCAGTTCTGAATATCGTAGAATACGGCCGCATCGACTAGGCCCCTCTTTGGGATCAGGCCGCCCCTTCGCGCAATAATTTTGCCAGCACCGCCGGTGGCTGTGCGCCAGAGGCACCGCGAGCGCGGGCCACTATAAAGGTGGGTACGGCCTGAACTCCGATTTGCTGTGCTTCGCGCACTTCGCGGATGATCTGGTCCACATCCCGATCACTGGCAAACAGCCCGCTTAGCACGTCTTCTTCCAAACCCAGCCCAACGCCGATGCCGATCAGCGTTTCCACATCCCCGACATCCAGCCCTTGGGTAAAAAATGCATCAAACAGGGATTCTTCGGCTTCCCAGCCCTTGCCCTGCCCCTCGGCCCAGCGGATCAGGCGATGCGCGTTCAGGGTATTGGGTCGCCGGGTAATTTTATCAAAGCGAAAATTAATCCCCACCTGGGCGCCGGCCTGTTGCAAATGCTCCATACCGGCTTTGCGGGCCGCCTTGTCCGGGAATTTACGATCCATATAGGCGTGATATTCTAGCCCCTCTTTGGGAATGCCCCCATCCAGGAAAAAGGGGCGAAAGGCGGTTTGCACCTGCACCTCGTCACCCAGCAGATCCAGGGCGGCGCGGGCATTGCGCAAGCCAATCCAGCACCAGGGACATACCACATCGGAAACCATATCCAGGGTCGTTTTCATTCTCTTCGCCTTTTTTCCTTGCCGATAACTATGGTACACTGGAACCAGAATAAAAAGGAAGTCACCATGTTGGCACCCATCATAATGCTGGCCGTAATACAAACCGCACCCATGGCCCAAAACACCGGTGCCCCTGCGCCATCACAGGGACAGGTGGTCATCAATGCCCATTGGCAGGGCAAGCCGTTCAGCCTGCGCCAATTCATGCGCACGCATTTCAATATTGGCGCGCTGATGGGGGGGCCGGCCTCACCACGCCAGACAGGTATGGCCATCAAGGTCTGTATTTCTACGCCGGGCAGTGTGGATTGCGGCATTTATCAGAGCGCGCCTAGCCGTAATGAAGCCCTGCCGTTCAACCTGAACCTGCCGGCAGGTGATTATGATGTCCAGATATGGCCGGTTAGTTTCAAGCCACAGGCACAAACCCAAAACGCGCATGTGAATGCCGACGGATCCACCGCCCTTGCCTATACATTTCAATGGCCCAAAGGGTTGCGCTGAGCCGTTCACTCAGCGTTTTTTCAACACCACCGTACCGGCACTATAGCCCGCCCCGAAGGAACAGATCAGACCCAGATCACCGGATTTGAAATCATCATGGTGTTTGTGAAAGGCAATGATCGAACCCGCCGACGAGGTGTTGGCATATTCATCCAAGATCACCGGGGCGTCTTCTTCGCTGACCTCGTGCCCCATCACGCGTTTGGCAATCAGCTGGTTCATGGACAAATTGGCCTGGTGTAACCACAGGCGTTTTAACTGGGTGGGCTCCAGGTTCAGTTCAGCCATGTGTTCAGCGATCATGGATGCCACCAATGGCACCACTTCGCGAAACACCTTGCGGCCTTCCTGTACGAACAATTTGTCATCCTTGCCGATGCCTTCGGGGGCGGCACGGTTCAAAAAGCCAAAATTATTGCGGATATTGTTGGAAAACTGGGTTTTCAGCTTGGTACCCAGAATGTCATAGCCCGCCCCGTTCACCCGGCTTTCTTCCTCGACCAGAATGGCAGTGGCCACATCACCAAAGATGAAATGGCTGTCGCGGTCACGAAAATTCAAATGGCCGGAGCAAATTTCAGGATTACATACCAGCACAGACTTTGCCTGACCGGAGACAATCATGCTTTGCGCTGTGGCCAGTCCAAACGTGGCTGAAGAGCACGCCACATTCATGTCATAGCCAAAACCATGATCAATGCCCAGCGCATCCTGTACCTCGACCGATATGGCCGGATAGCCCCGTTGCAGATTGGAACACGCGACCAGCACCGCATCCACATCATTGGCATCCCGCCCGGCGTTTTGCAGGGCATCCTTGGCGGCGCCGACGGCGATTTCCGCCAATATGGAAATTTCTTCATTGGGGCGTTCGGGAATACGCGGTGCCATAATGGCAGGGTCCAGTATGGGGTCTTTGGAGACCACATAACGGGATTTGATGCCCGAGGCCTTTTCAATAAAGGCCGCCGAAGATAGGGGCTTGGCCTCCACCTCGCCCTGCTCTATGGCGGCGGCATGTTCGGCATTCCACTGGTTGGCCCAGGTGTTATAGCTTTGTACCAATTCTTCGTTGGAAATGCTTTGCGACGGGGTCCACAGACCCGTGGCACTTAATACGGCGTTGTGTTGCATAAAAATTCCTGCCCAAAATTACCCATTTGCTTTTACGCCTTCTGGCGCAAAAGACCAGTACTCGTTCAAGCCCGCATCAGTTTGAAATTTTCGCGGACCAGCCGTGGTTCCACGGACATATCCATCAGGGCGTCGGCCCCGATCCGGCCCAGCAAGGCATCGGCCGCCGCTTTGTCCGCGCCCGCAAGGCTCTGATAATGGTCCAGTACGCGCTGAAGCATCCACAGCGGGTACGGGAAGACCGCCCGGTCTTCTTCCACGCCGCCGATCTTATATTTGTGAAAGCCGGTAATGCGAGGCAGTTCCCGTACATCAGGGTTCTCGCCACCCCATTTTTGCAGATCTTTCAGGCTGTCCTGCAAAATCGGCAAATGCTCGGTGGCAAACATTTTCAGGATCGGCACCAGCGTTTCGGGGATCTGATCATCGCCCAGAAAATCCCCCGTAAGCGGATGTTGCGGCGCATGGGCCCGGCGCGCCCAATCGGCCACGCGGGGCGCGATGCGCTCCATCATTTCACCCGAGGCCGGATCACGATAATTGTGGGCATAAAGCGGCCCCAACAGCCCGTAATCGCCAATGGATGGCCGAGTGCCAAACAAAAAAGGATGGTCGGCCAGATGGGCATCAAAGGCCCGCAAAAAGGCCTCATAGGTGCTCTCGATCGCCGGGGCGGTTTTTTCGGTTATGCCCAGAAATGGCAGCGAGCCTTTGAATTTTTCCGCCGCCTTTTTACCCAGTGCATAACGTTCCTCTTTGGGTAAATTTGGAAAGGCGGTATTGCCAAATTCCTGATAGGCAAAGTCCTCATTATAGGTCCAGCGATAATACATGGCCGCAATCAACAGCCATTCATCGCCAAACAGTTCCAGCATCAGGGCGGCCAGTTTCTGCGCCGGGCCTTGGGGATAGACCGTTGGCCCACCTTCACGTTCTTCAAGATAATCAATAATGTCAGTGGTGTCCTGCACCGTCTCGCCTTCGGGCGTGATCAGCACCGGCACCATGCCATAGCCAAGGCGCGGCATGATCTCTTTCTCATAAATCTTGCGATTGGAAAGCACTTCCCGATAGGGCACATTTTTCCACCGTAGATAGCCCCGCGCCTTGCCCGAATAGAGGGACAAGGGGGCCGCAAGAAACTGATAGCTCATCATCTTTTCCGATCAAAACGGGTTTATGGCATAGCCTTCATTATTCAACACCGCGTGGGCGGTCATGGCCGACAGCGCCATATTCACGCCCGGCAGCAAATCTTCATTGCCAATGCCATAATAGGCAGCGGTCTGGCCACACACATAAAAGCGTACCTTGTGGGCCACCAGCGCCTTGATCAGATCCACATTGGCATTTTGCGCATGTTCATGCTGGGTGCTGTAATATTCATCCCGGGTTACGTCCATGGCCCCCTGACCATGCAGCACCACGGCCAGATGGATATTGTCTTCACTCATCCCGGCGGCCACATGCATATTGATAAAACGGGCCACGGATTCCAGCTGACGGTTTACCTGCTCTGCCTTGCCTCCTTTGGAGATGTCAAAGCGAACCTTGAAAACCGCATTGGCCGGAATCGGCAGATCGGATTTCACATCAGCGATTTTACCAAACCCGGGAATGGCCGTGCCCGCATGAAAGGCTTCCGGCCCAGCCAGTGCTGGTACAGAGAAAGTCAAAAACAGAAAAAAAGAAACGATAAAGCGCATGGATTACCCCTCTTGGATTGGTCAATTCAGCGAACCAATCTACGGCCCGAGCCGGGCGATGTCATGCGCTTATTTTGGTCTCGCCTGTCGTGACAATGGCGTAGCTTCGTACAGTCTTTCACCTGTCATTACCGGGACAAGCCCGGTAATGACACATAGGATATGGTTTACTACAGCATGTCATTGCCCGAACATCTCGGGCAATCCAGACCAATCTGAAATCATGCGAAAATCGCGTAAATACCTTACGTATCCAAAAAGCTGCGCAGTTTGCGAGAACGGCTGGGGTGTTTCAGCTTGCGCAGGGCCTTGGCTTCGATCTGGCGGATACGTTCGCGGGTCACCGAAAACTGCTGGCCAACTTCTTCCAGCGTGTGATCGGTATTCATGCCAATGCCAAAGCGCATGCGCAGGACGCGCTCTTCGCGGGGTGTCAGGGAAGCCAATACCCGCGTGGTGGTTTCACGCAGGTTTGACTGGATCGCGGCATCGACCGGCAAAATGGCGTTTTTATCTTCGATAAAGTCACCAAGATGGCTGTCATCCTCGTCCCCAATGGGGGTTTCCAGACTGATCGGCTCTTTGGCGATCTTCATCACTTTGCGCACTTTTTCCAGCGGCATAGAGAGCTTTTCGGCCAATTCTTCGGGCGTTGGTTCGCGGCCGATTTCGTGCAGCATCTGGCGCGAGGTCCGCACCAGCTTGTTGATGGTTTCAATCATATGCACCGGGATACGGATGGTGCGCGCCTGATCAGCGATCGAGCGGGTAATCGCCTGTCTGATCCACCAGGTCGCATAGGTCGAGAATTTATAACCCCGGCGGTATTCAAACTTGTCCACCGCCTTCATCAGGCCAATATTGCCTTCCTGAATAAGATCCAGGAATTGCAGACCACGATTGGTGTATTTTTTGGCGATCGAGATCACCAGCCGCAAATTGGCCTCAACCATTTCTTTTTTGGCCTGTGCCGCTTCGCGCTGACCTTTTTGTACGGTTTTGACGATGATGCGAAACTCATCAATGGTCACCCCTGCATCTTGCGCCAATTGACCTACCAGACGGCGCAGACGGGTAATCTGGTCCGCTTCGCGATCAATAAATTTTTCCCAGGCCGGTGACAGTTTCGCGACACTTTTTTCCCAATTGGGGTCCAGTTCGTGCTGGAAATAATGTTTCAAAAACTGTGTGCGCGGCACCCCATGGCCATCGGCCAGACGCATGATACGCCCTTCCAGACCGACCAGGCGCTTGTTAATCGCGTACAATTGTTCGACCAGCGCTTCGATCCGGTTATTGTTCAAATGGATGGCTTTGAGGCGCGTAATAATCGCGTCCTGAATTTCGGTATATTTGCGCCGCGATTGCGGGGTCAGATCCTTGCCCTTCATCTGGGCGTCAATCAGCTTTCCCTGCAATTTGTTAAAGGTCTTGAAATCAGCGGCGATGGCATCCAGCTCGGCCACCACGCCTTCGCGCAGTTCGGCCTCCATGGCCGAGATCGACAGATTGACCTCGTCGTCATCATAGTCGTCATCGTCGTCACTGGTTTCGCCATCTTCGGCGGTTTCCCCGTCCTTGGCGGTGTCTTCGTCTTTTTTACCGTCTTTTGATTCCGGTGGCGCTTCGGCCTGTACTTCACCGGCAGCCTCATCGTCGGCATTGTCTTCCTCGGCCCCGTGCCGGGCCGCAAAGGTGGTATCCAGATCAATAATATCGCGCAGCAAAATACGCCCTTCGGCCAATTCTTCGCGCCAGACCATAATGGCCTCGAACGTCAGGGCGCTTTCGCACAGGCCGCGGATCATGGTATCGCGTCCGGCCTCGATCCGTTTGGCAATGGCAATTTCGCCCTCACGAGAGAGCAGCTCAACCGTGCCCATTTCACGCAAATACATGCGCACCGGATCATCGGTGCGATCCGCCGCCGCCGTGGTATTGCCGGTGCGCACTGCCGTAGTGGCCGTGCGGGTAGCAACGGCCTTACCCGGCTCGCCCTCTGCATCCTCAGAATCGACAAGATTAATGCCCATTTCAGAGAGCAAAGCCATGATGTCTTCGATGCGTTCCGAGCTGACCTCGCCAGAAGGCAGCGCCTTATTCAATTCATCGTGAGTGACAAAGCCACGCGTCTTTGCCAGCGTGATCATACGCTTTACGCCGCTGTCGGAAAGATCCAGCAGTGGTCCGTCCTGAGCCTCGCTTGTCGTGTTTTTTGCTGCTTCTGCGGCCTTGGCCATTTATCACCTATCCTCGCGCATACGCCGGGCGTATTTGCGGTAACCCTAAGCTGTAACGGGCGCACCCGTAATGATTCCCCAAGAGCACTGTCTCGTCAGACCGTGCCCGCATCCTCTTCGCCAGACTTTGCAGCGCGTTGCGCGGCCCCAAGCGCCCTCAGGCTGCTCTGGTCGCCTCGCTTTAGCCCCTCAAGCAATTGGTGAACCCGCGCCGCCTGTTCATCCATAGAACCTTGCCGCCCGATCAAGTCCTGCGCGGTTTGTAACCAGCGCGTCACGCGATCAGTTTCGGACTGTTCCGGGACAGGTATCGTGCGCCGCTCCAATTGCTTAAGATCGTCTGCAAAACCTTTGTGCGTTAAATGGCGATGCAAACTCTCCCTGTCAACACTTGTCGAGGCCAGCCAGTGCTCAAGAATGGCCTGTTGCAGCCCAATCAGAGCCTCTTCGGTGAAGGGCATATTGGCAAAGGTCTCATCGGCTTCGGCCAGAATTTGCGGATAGGCAATGATCTGGGCGATCAGGAATCGTTGTTCGGCAAGGCCAGCAGGCTGTTTTTTTATGATTTGGCGCAAACCTTGACTGGGATAGGCTTTAACCGGTGCTCGCCCGGATCCCACGCGCGGGGCCCTGCGGAATAATGCATCCAGTCGTGAAAAAAATTCACTGGCATAATACCCGGCCACTTCCTTATTGCTGATTTCGCTGGCGACCTCTCTTAGTCTTTTTTTCAGGCCGGCACGGGATTCCGGCGTATCCAGCGGGGCACGGTCCCGTTCGCGCTCCCACAAAACATCCACCAGGGGGCGGGCGTCGCGCAAGACATCATCCATGGCGGCGCGGCCGCGCTGGCGCAACATATCATCCGGGTCCAGCCCGGCTGGCAGGAAGGAAAATTTCAGCGTGCGGCCCGGCTCCAAAAGTGGCAAGGCCCGGTCCAGCGCCCGGTATGCCGCCCGCTGGCCAGCCTTGTCGCCATCAAAACACAGGATCGGATCCGGCCCGGCCTGCCACAAAAGGCGCAATTGATCTTCGGTCAGGGCCGTGCCCAAAGGCGCCACCGCGTGTTCGATCCCGGCACGGGCCAGCGCGATCACATCCATATAACCTTCAACCACCAAGAGGCCACCGGCCCCGGCCTTGCGCACCGCGGTGCGGGCCTGGGGGTAATGGTATAGCGTGCGGCCTTTGTGAAACAGCGGCGTTTCGGGCGAGTTCAGGTATTTCGCCTTGGCATCGGCCGACAGCGCCCGCCCGCCAAAGCCCACCAGACGGCGGCGCGCATCATGAATGGGAAACATCACCCGGTCGCGAAAACGATCATAGGGAGCTTTGCCGTCATCAGGTGCGATCAGCAAACCAGCCTCGACCAACACTTCGGGGCGGGCGCCCTTTTGCAGTAAATAATCTTTTAGCGCCGAATGGGATGAGGGGGCATAGCCCATGCCAAATGATTTGCACACTTCTGCGTCCAGGCCACGATTTTCCAGATATTGGCGCGCATGACGCCCCCGCACGCGGCCCAGTTCGGCGGCATAAAACCGTGCCGCCTCCTCCATCCATTCCACCAGACCCTTCTGGCGCTCGGCCTTTTGCGCCGCCTCCGGGTCCGGCGCGGGCAGAGCCATGCCCGCCTCACCGGCCAGGCGCTCCACCGCCTCGGTAAAGCTAAGACCTTCGGTTTCCTGAAACCAGCTAATCACATCGCCATGCTTGCCGGACGAAAAACAATGGTAAAACCCCTTCTCGTCATTGACGAAAAAACTGGGGGTTTTTTCCTTGTTAAAGGGGGAAAGCCCGGCAAATTCGCGCCCCTGCCGGCGCAGCTTTACCGTCCGCCCGATCACATCAGACGGTTTGACGCGGCTTTTCAGCTCTTCAATGAAATCTTCGCCAAAGCGCATGTTTTTCGCCATTCACCCAATAGGGGAAGATAAATCTTACACGGGGAAAGGGAAAGGGGAAATGCGGGCACGGTAGCGGTTGTTTACAAGAACGACCTTCCACCGCGTATTGACATTCGTATACTTAGTATGTATATACACCACTATCAAGGAAAGGAATTGATAATGGTTAAACATAACAGGAAGCGATTATGCAGATTCAATTTTTCTCCTTCGAGGACCGTTTTGAATGGGACGCAGATAAGCGTCTAAAGAATCTGGATAAGCATGGCATTGATTTTAGGCGCGCCATCAGAATTTTTGATGTGCCAGTTGCCGTAAGAAAATCAGATCAGAAAGGAGAGACACGTCATATCGCCATTGGCATTTTGAATCACATTGAAATAGCTGTGGTCTTCACGATGCGGGGCAATCATTGCCGAATAATTTCGGCACGGCGTGCAAGAGATTATGAGCGAAGAGAATATCGTGACCTATACCCGGGAGGAACTGGATAAACTTCCCGATGAAACCGACTGGAAACGCGTGCGTGCCCTTACCGATGAGGACATTGCCAAGGCCGTGGCCGATGACCCCGATGCCGCCCCGATTGATCTGGATTGGTCAGATGCGGAATTGTGGATCCCGGTCAGCAAAAAAGCCATCAGCCTGCGCGTTGATAATGACGTATTGGAATTTTTCCGCGCCAGCGGTCGTGGCTATCAAACCCGTATGAATGCGGTATTGCGCCAATATATGACGCACCAGAAGGATAAGAAAAAACGCGCCTGACCTCATCCTTCGCCCTTCGAGACAGGCCTTCGGGCCTCCTCAGGGTGAGGAAGCTCAGGATGAAAAAACAAGCCTTAGCTCAAAATGGCTTTGACCGCGGCGCCGGCTTTGCCAAAGTCCATGGCCCCGCCATATTTGGCCTTCAGGGCCGCCATGCATTTGCCCATGTCCTTCAGGCCGGCGGCGTCCAGTTCTTCGACCACGGCGCGGGCGGCGGCCTGAATTTCCTCATCGCTCATCTGGCGGGGCATAAATTCGGCAATAATGGCGCTTTCTTCACGTTCGCGCTCGGCCAGATCAGCGCGGCCGGCCTCTTCATAAATGCGGGCGCTTTCTTCACGCTGTTTTAGCAGTTTGGCCAGAATTTGCAAAATTTGCTCTTCGGCACAGCCCTCGCCCACATCGCGGGTGCGCGCCGCAATATCGCGATCCTTGATCGCCGCCTGGACCAGACGCAGGGTGGAAACCCGCACCGGTTCTTTGGCTTTCATGGATTCAACAAGCTTGGTTTTAATCTGATCGCGTAGCGACATGCGTTTCACCTTGTTTGCGGCAAAATTGCCGCCAGATAATACGGTCTGTTTCCCATAAATTAAAGCACCTGACAGACCGTGCTCCCGGTTGACGCTGACCAGCGCCTTGCCTAGTTTCGCGCAACTTCCACACTGGGAAAAACCGGAGCGTTGGCCTATGACTGCTCAGCCAAAGAGTCAAGAGCATCTTGAAGTGCCAACCGCATTGCTGGTGCTGGCGGACGGTACGGTTTTTGCCGGTTTTGGCACAGGGGCCACGGGCGAGGCCCTTGGCGAAGTTTGCTTTAACACGGCGATGACCGGGTATCAGGAAGTTTTGACCGATCCGTCCTATTCAGACCAGTTATTGTGTTTCACCTTTCCGCACCTGGGCATCACCGGCACCAATGCCGATGATACCGAAGATGAAAGCGCCCGCCAAGATGGGCCGCCATCGGGCGCAAAAGGCGTGATCATGCGGGCGGCCCCCGGCGAGGCCGCCAGTTGGCGTTCCAACAATGATTTTGACATCTGGCTTAACGCCCGCGGCATTGTGGGTATTTACGGCGTGGACACCCGCGCTCTGACCGTGCACATCCGCCGCCACGGCATGCCCCATGGGGTGATTGCCCACCAGCCGGACGGTAAATTTGATATTCCCGCTTTGCAGGCAAAAGCCAATAACTGGGCCGGGCTGGAACATGCAGATCTGGCGGCCACTGTCTCGGCCAAAACCGCTTATCCGGCCCGGCAAAGCGAATGGGATCTGGAAACCGGCTATGCCGCTGCCCCGGCGCAGGAGGGACCATTGGTGGTGGTCATCGATTATGGCGCCAAGAGCAATATTGTGCGCCGCCTGGCCGCCCTGGGACTGCGGGTGACGGTGGTGCCGTGCACGATGACGGCCGCCGACATTCTGGCACTGAACCCCAATGGGGTCTTGCTGTCCAATGGCCCTGGCGATCCGGCCGCCACCGCCAAATATGCCAGCCCCGTCATCCAGGGATTAATCCGCGCCAAAATGCCAATCTTTGGCATCTGTCTGGGGCATCAATTGCTGGCACTGGCCCTGGGGGCCAATACCAAGAAAATGGATCAGGGCCATCATGGAGCCAACCATCCGGTCAAAGACCTGTCCACCGGCAAGGTTGAAATTGTTTCCATGAACCACGGTTTTACCGTGGACGAAGACACATTGCCCGATGGGGTTGTGGCCACCCATATATCACTGTTTGACGGCAGCAATTGTGGTCTGCGCCTTTCGGAAAAGCCCGTCTTTTCCGTGCAATACCACCCCGAGGCCAGCCCGGGACCGCAAGACAGTTTTTATCTGTTTGAGGATTTCAAAGCCGCCCTTGGGAGCGAAGCACCGCTATGACCTTTTCAAAATTTCGCGTGGGTCTGCTGAGCGCTGCGATGGTCACGCTGGCCGGCTGTGCGAGTACAACTCCCCATGCCCAGGCCACTGGGCCGTGGCAAAGCTGGCAAGTTCCTGTTTCGACCCCTTCCCCCCTGTTGGGCAAGATCTGGTCATACAGGGATAACGCCTACATCAGCCCGGATGGTCTGGCCAAACGCATGGCGGCTGTGGACTTTGCCCTTTTGGGTGAAACCCACGACAATGCAGATCATCACCGTTTGCAAGGCTGGATGGTCAGCGCCATTGCCAATGAGGGCCGTCAGCCCGCGATCATTTGGGAAATGTTTGATACCGGTCAGAGCGATGCCCTGGCCAGTTTTCAGGCCGGCAAGCCGGGTCATGCCGACGCGCTGGGCAGCGCGGTACAATGGGAAAAAACCGGTTGGCCAAAATGGCCTCTATATCAGCCCATTGCCGAGGCCGCTTTGTCATCGGGGCTGGCCATGTATGCCGGCGACCCACCAGTGAAGCTGGTGCGTGCTGTCGGCAAAAAAGACTTTTCAGTACTACCTGCGGGGCAGAGTGAAAAACTGTTACTGAACAGATCCCTGGAAACGGGATTGCAAAACGCCCTGCAAACGCAAATCGTCAAATCCCATTGCGACCTTATTCCCGCAACAGCCACTGGCCCCATGTATCGCGGGCAACGCCTGCGTGATGCCAGCATGGCCATGCATATGGTCGAAAAAGGGGCACAGGACGGGGCCATTCTCATTGCTGGCACCGGCCATGTCAGACAGGACCGCGCCGTGCCATGGTATGTGCGCCAATTGCGCCCCGGCAAAACCGTATCCAGCCTGATGTTTGTTGGCGTTACAGATGAAGATACAGATCCAATGGCCCTGATCCCCACCGACCCGGATGGCAAACCGGTTGCCGATTATGCCTGGTTCACCCCCAAGGTGATCCGCAAGGATCCGTGCATTGCGCTCAAAAAACGTTTTGCCAAATAAGCCCTAGGCAGCAATGTGTTCCAGCGCCGTTTCAATCAATAGATAGGCCGGGCCATCGCCAGTGCGCAAGTGGGTTTCCAGATGCAACTTGTTGCCTTTTTGCGCCGATTGATTGATTTTCTGGCGCAGCTCGCTGGCAAATTCCTCGGCAATTTCCAACAGGGCTGCATCATCAGAAAAGGCTGCGCCCAAGGCCTCAATCTGGGCCTCGGCCTCCAGGCGGACAATATCCACCATAGCTCGCTTGCCCCCGACCAGCCGTGCATGAGCCAGACTGCGATAGGTTTGGGTGCTGAACAGATCCTGCGGGTCAATGTCATGAATGCGAAACAGCGTGACCAGACGGTCCAGCGTATCGGTCCCCTGGCGTGATGCTGGGGAAGAGGCGGCCACGCCATCGGCTTTGTCCTTGGCCCGGTCCATGCCTGACAAAACGTCTTTCCAGCTCCAGCCCTGATTTTTCTGGGACGGTTCTTCGGTCTTGACCGCCGGCTCGTCCCTGGTGGCGGCGCGTGCCTTGTTCTGGGCCTCAATCTGCGCCTCAATAAAGCTCTTCTTTTTGGTTTTGGCAGGCTTTGGCGCGGCGGGGGTTGGTGATGGGGCGGCAGCTTTTACGCTCTCACTGGTTTTGCTCTGTTCAGCGGGGGTGCTGGATTGGGCTTTGAACGGCTCATCCTGCCCTGGCATTTTAAATGGGCTGGGCACATCCAAAGCGCCGCCACGCGGTCCGGCGGCGGCCCCCATGCGCAACATAAAGTCACTCAGCAATTCGTAATTCTGGCGAATGCGGGCCTGAAACCCGGCATCAATTTCTTCGGCTTCATCGGCGGCCGCCCGGGCCGCCTCGTTCAGACCTTCCAGACCCTTGCGCAGCTTTTCCTGTAGGTCGCGGGCCTGGGCATCGGCGGTTTCGGGCAAGGCTGCCAGCTTGCTTTCCAGCGTTTTGGTGGCCGCCTCCAGTCGCTCAAACGTTTTATCGGCCCAACTGGCCGCCGAAAAGCTGGCCTCATTGGCCTGTTCCAGCCGTTTGGCAATCACTTCGGCATAGGCATCCAGCGCAGATTTTGCCTCTTCGGCCGCGTTTTTAAGTTCTTCGGCCTGGCGGGCATTGCGTTCGGCGGCAAGGCGGGTTTCGCGCTGAACTTCCTGCACCCGTTCCTGAGACGTGGTCAGGGCCGTATCAAAGGCCTCGCTAACAATCTCGGCCCCCTGGCGCGCCACATCCTGCATTTTTTCAACACTTTGGCGGGTCAGGTCGGTCAGCACCCGCGCATCATCACGGCTGGCGGCAAAGCTGTCCCGGGCGCGTTCGCGCACCTGATCCAGTTCCTGCGTGCTGGAGGAAAGGGCTTTGCTGGCATCGCCAAGCTCGATAGTGGTCGAGGATAGACGTTCGGTGGCATCATCCAGCTTGGCGGCAATCACCTTGGCCCCTTGCGCTGCATCATGGGCAGAGCCAGACAGGCGCTCGGCGCTTTCTTCCAGGGTTTTGGTGCTGTCGATGGCGTGGGCGTTGGCAATGTCGGCGGCGGCTACCACCATTTTGGACTGTTCGGTTATGGCCTCAGCAATATCGGCAGCCTTTTGATCCAGCACAATGGCCAGATCGGCAAGCGCTTCGCGTTCGCGGCGCAAATCATTGATCAGGGCATCGGTGCGTTCACGCGCACTTTCTTCGGCCTTGGCAAAAGCCTCGCTGTGATGACCCAGCACTTCTTCCATGGCGCCAAGGCGGGCCAGAGCGCCTTCTACCGCGCCATTCACCCGGGTAATTTCGCCGCGCACCGCATCGGCCATCAGGCGCGCATCCTCGCGCGTGGCCTTGGCCGGATCGGCAAAGCGTGCCGCCATCGCCCCGATATAACGGGCAGTACTGCGAAAACGGACCAGTTCGGCAATCAGCACCGCCGCCAGCATGACAAAAATGGCCGGGCCAACCGAAACGAACAACAGGCTGGCCACCCCCGTCACCGGCAATGCCATCAGACCGGAAAGCCCGGTTTGACCCAAGGTGAAGGCCAACACCGCCGATACCCAGAAAAAGGAAACCACCGCCCCGGCCAGTAAAAACCAGACATGGGGAGATTTGGCATCACCATCCGGAAGCCCCGGGTCTGTCTTGGGCGTATCTGCCTCGTCGGCATGGACCACAATCTCACGTTCGGCCTGGCGCTCTTCGGACAGCTTGACCCCGGTCACTGCACCATAGGTGCCGCTTTCAGAATTTTCCCGTTCCTGGTGAGTTTCAGACATGCACTTCCCCCCATAAGGGCTAAAATTAACGACTCCTTAACTCGCGCAAAATCGCGCAAAAGGGAAGTCTAAAGCGCATGATTTTTTTAGGCGTCTGTCGCTTTCCAGCGTAAAACCGGCGTTCTGGCTGCTCTGGTCTCGTCCAGACGACGCAAGGGTGCCAGAGCCGGAGCGGCGGTAAACCGTGCCGTATCGCCGGATTTTGCCATTTTAGCCAGTAAAAGCAGCGAATCAGCAAACCGATCCAGACTTTCTTTTGATTCGGTTTCCGTGGGTTCGATCAACATTGCCCCATGCACAATAAGCGGGAAATACATGGTCATGGGGTGATAGCCTTCGTCGATCATTGCCTTGGCAAAGTCCAGTGTGGTCACCCCGGTATCTTTCAGGAATGCATCATCAAAGAGCGCTTCGTGCATACACACCCCGTCAAAGGCCGGGCTCATTTCTTCGGATAGCCGCGCCAGCAGATAATTGGCGTTCAAAACCGCATCTTCGGATACCTGGCGCAGACCATCGGCACCATGGCTCATCATATAGGCCAGCGCACGCACAAACATGCCCATCTGGCCATGAAAGGCGCTCATACGGCCAAAGGGTTTGGCCTCTGATTGTGTCGCCTCTTCAATCAGCGCCCAGCCATCGCCATTGCGCACCAGATAAGGCAGCGGCGCATAATTGCTGAGGCGTTTGGACAACACCACCGGCCCGGCCCCCGGCCCACCGCCCCCATGGGGGGTGGAGAAGGTTTTGTGCAGATTGATATGCATGGCATCCACACCCAGATCTCGCACCCGGGTTTTGCCCATAATGGCGTTCAGATTTGCCCCATCACAATAAAAATACCCCCCCGCCTCGTGCACCAGATCGGCGATTTCGCGTATATCGCGCTCAAACAGACCGCCCGTATTGGGATTGGTCAGCATGATCGCCGCCACATCGGGACCGATTTTAGTGCGCAAAATTTCCATATCCACGCGCCCCGTGGCATCGGCGGGCAGTTCATCAATTTCAAAGCCGCACGCCGCCGCCGTAGCCGGATTGGTGCCGTGGGCCGATTCTGGCACCAGCACCCGGCGACGTGTATCCAGCTCGCCGCGCTCTTCAATGGCGGCGCGAATACACATCATGCCACACCACTCACCATGGGCACCTGCCTTGGGCGGAAGCGCCACCGCATCCATGCCGGTAATGGCCACCAGCCAGTCCGACAGTTCGGCCATCAGACCCAGCGCCCCTTGTACGGTGGATTGCGGCTGCAACGGGTGCACATCGGCAAAGCCCGGCAATCGCGCCAGTTTCTCATTCAGGCGCGGATTATGCTTCATGGTGCACGAGCCAAGCGGATAAAGCCCCAGATCAATGGCATAATTGCGTTGCGACAGGCGCACATAATGGCGCATGGCCTCTGGCTCAGACAGGCCGGGCAGACCGATGGTCTTGTCCCGCTCCAACCCACCAAGGCGCGCCGTGTGTTCGGGCACATCGGGCAAATCAACGCCGCATTTTTCCGGCGCGCCGACCTCGTGCAATAATGGCTCTTGCTGCATCAGGCCACGAGAGCCGGAAAAGGTTTTCAGATCATCCGGGCACAGGCCATCGCCAGTGGGGGCGGTGGGGCGACCAGTGGAGTTCATAGCCATCAGAGCGCCTCCGCCAATGTCGCCACCAGGGCGTCAAAATCTTCATCCCTATTGGTTTCGGTAACCGCAATGATCAAAACATCATCAAATTTCCCAGTCCCGAACAGCCGCGCCGCCGGTATCCCGCCCAGCACCCCCGCCTTGGCCATGTCTTCGACAATCTGGCTGGCATTGCCCTGCACCCGCACGGCAAATTCGTTAAAAAAGCTCTGGTTTAAAACCTGCACCCCATCCAGCGCGTCCAGTCGATCAGCCAGTACGCAGGCCCGGGCATGGTTCAAGGCCGCCAGCTTGCGCAGGCCCACTTCACCCAGCAGAGCCAGATGAATGCTAAAGGCCAGCGTACACAGGCCTGAATTGGTGCAAATGTTCGAGGTCGCCTTTTCGCGGCGGATATGTTGTTCGCGAGTAGATAGCGTCAGCACATAGCCGCGCTTGCCTGCCTCATCCACCGTTTCCCCGGCAAAGCGCCCCGGGGCCTGGCGAATGAATTTACGATCATTTCGGCACGCCAGCAGACCCACATATGGCCCACCAAAGCTAAGGCCGTTACCGATGGATTGCCCCTCGGCGGCGACAATATCGGCCCCCATTTCACCGGGGCTTTTCACCAGCCCAAGCGCCACCACTTCGGTAGTCACCGCAATCAGCAAGGCCCCTACCGCATGGGCGGCCTTGGCCAGTGGTTCCAGATCCACCAGTTCGCCAAACACATTGGGGCTTTGCACCACTATACAGGCGGTCTGATCGTCCAGCGCATCCACCACGCCCGCATCGGCGCCCATGGCCGGCGTCATCACCTGCATGTCCATGGTTTCGCCCTGCACCGCCGTTTGCACGGTCTGCGCATAATGGGGGTGCAGACCCGGGGCCAATACGCATTTGCGCCGCCGGGTAATGCGCGCCGCCATGTGCACCGCCTCGGCGGTGGCGGTGGAGCCATCATAAAGCGAGGCATTGGCCACATCCATGCCAGTCAGTTGCGCCACTTGGGTTTGAAACTCAAACAGGGTTTGCAAGGTGCCTTGGGCAATTTCTGGCTGGTATGGGGTATAGGCAGTCAGGAATTCTGATCGCTGGATAAGATGATCCACGCTGGCCGGAACATGGTGCCGATAGGCCCCGCCACCACAAAAAAATGGCGCATCACCAGCGCTTAGCGACTGTCTGGAAAGATCTGTAAAATGCCGCTCGACCGCCATTTCACTGGCGTGGGGCGGCAAGCCCTCGATTAGACCATCAAGGCGGGCCTTGGCCGGTATATCGGCAAAAAGATCATCAATGGAAGAGACCCCGATGCGTGCCAGCATGGCGGCCCGGTCATCCTCGTTCAGCGGCAGGTAACGCATGATGGGGGTGCCTATTCTTTGGTAAATTCTGCGTAAGCCGCTTCGTCCATCAGGCCGGACAGCTCGGCTGCGTCGCTAATGGTCATTTTAAAGAACCAGCCGGCACCTTGGGCATCTTCATTGACGGTTTCGGGGGCATCTTCCAGCGCCGCATTAGCGGCGGTTATTTGCCCCGACACCGGCGCATAGATCTCGCTGGCTGATTTTACGGATTCCACCACCGCGATGTCCTCGCCTTTTTTGACGGTCTTGCCGACCTCTGGCAGTTCAACAAATACCACATCGCCCAATTGGCCGGCGGCATAGGTGGAAATGCCAACCGTGGCGGTATCGCCATCAACACTCAGCCATTCATGGTCTTCGGTATAGTACAGTTTACTCATTATGGTTCCCCTTTAACCCCGATAATAGTTTTGCGGCACGAAGGGCAGTTTCACCACTTCGGCCGGATGCGCCTTGGCGCGCACCATCAGTTCCAGTTTCGTGCCCGGCACCGCCAGATCGGCACGCACATAGCCCATGGCCACCGGCCCACCAAAGGTGGGACCAAAGCCGCCCGAGGTGATCTCGCCCACATAAACGCCGTCCAGATGCACCTGTGTGCCCTCGCGCGCCGGGGCACGGCCCAACGGTTTGATGCCCACCCGTTTTTGCGTGGTGCCTTCGCTCAGTTCACGTAAAATCCGCGTTGCGCCCGGAAAGCCACCGGCCTCGCGGCGCACTTTGGGGATCGCCCAACTAAGGGATGCCTCTACCGGGGTGCGGGTTTCATCAAAATCATGGCCAGACAGGCACAGCCCCGCCTCCAGACGCAGGCTGTCCCGCGCCCCCAGCCCAATGGGCTTGACCAGTTTGTTTTTCAAAAGAAGCCGCGCCAGATCATTGGCGTATTCGGATTTGACCGATATTTCAAAGCCATCCTCGCCGGTATAACCGGAACGGCTGATATGACAGTCTATGCCGCCGATCTTGCTAGCCTTGGATTGCATGAACACCATATCACAGGAATCTTCGCAATGGGGGGCCAGTACTTCGGCGGTCTTGGGCCCCTGTACAGCGATCAGCGCGCGGTCTGGCGCGGCCTCAAGACGCACACCCTCTGGCAGGCGCGAGGCAATCTGGGCGAAATCCACACCCTTGAAAGCAGCATTCACCACCAGCATCAACCAGCCCTCGAAATGCGGATGGATGGAACGCGTGACCATCAGGTCATCCATGATGCCGCCCTCGTCCGTCAACAGCAGGGAATAACGCTGCTGTCCCGGTTTCAGGCCGACAAAATCACCCGGCATCAGGGCTTCCAGTGCCTTGGCGGTGGTTTCATGGTCTGGCCCGATTACAAAGGCCTGTCCCATATGAGACACATCAAACAGGCCGCAATTGGCACGGGTCCATTTGTGTTCTTTCAATATGCCGTCGGCAAACTGCACCGGCATGGCATAGCCCGCAAAAGGCACCATTTTGCCGCCCAGACTCTCCATCAAAGACGCTAGCGGCGTACGCTTCAGACCATCATTTTGCATTTCATGCCCCGATAGCATAACCCCGGCGTAAACTGCCGAAGGCCCCCGCTGTCCTGGTACCTGAGAGATTCACTGCCCATCGCATCATTGCGTCGGCGGCTTACTCCTTCGGTGCGGCACTCACAGGCGCCACTTTCCAGCGTGTCGATCCCTTCGCGGTCCTTGGGGCCTGAGAGTTTCCGGGGCGGTTGCTCCTTCGGCGCTGACACGAGGTCAGACTCTCCCGCGAAGATCGTTCTGGTCAGCGTAACTCGTCCTTAACGCTGATGGCGCGTCACCTAGCACGGGCATGAGGAGGCGGCAATGGGATAATTGCGCCCGCCTCAGCGAAAATAATCCCAGATGGAAAACAGTCCCAGCACAATAAAAATCACCCCGGCGATGAGGGATAAGGGCAATTTGGCCAGCCAGCCCTGCGCCGCCTGGCCCAGCAAAACCGCCAGCGCACTGGAAAGCAC
>WFTT01000004.1 GCA_015485335.1 Robiginitomaculum sp. | reverse complement strand
TGAAGAGCTGAAGCGTCATTATGATGCGCGTCAGATTGTGGAGATTATGGCGGTCATCGCGACCTTTGGGTTTTTAAACCGCTGGAATGATACCCTGGCCACCGAGCTGGAGGCCTCGCCGCTTAGCTTTGGCAAAGCCCACCTCAGTGCCGGCGGCTGGGATCCGAAAAAACACAGACCCTGATGATGTGCATCGTCTGAATTTAACTGAGGGGTATCATGTTGCCGAGCGTATCACAGTCATCAGAGATATCGTGGGAACGCATACCGTTATTTGCCAATGCGCATAAACGGAGGTTTCAGGCACAATAAGGGGCAATAATGGTCACCAGAAGAAGGGTCTTGGGCGCGGCGACGGCGGGGGCAACCTTGCTGGCACTGGAGGGGTTGATACCTGCATGGGCCAAGAGCGGATCTATGGGCTGGTCATCATCCGATGCACGCTCTGGGCCGAACGAATTTGATCTCAGAATAGCCAAAACGCCAATCATGGTTGATGGCAAACCGGGAACTGCGGTGACACTGAATGGCGGCGTGCCGGGGCCAATACTGCGCTTTAAAGAAGGAGAGAGGGTCACCTTGCGGGTGCATAATGAACTGGATGAAACCTCTTCGGTGCATTGGCATGGCATTTTGTTACCCTTTGAGATGGATGGGGTCCCCGGGGTTACCTTTCCCGGCATTCCAGCCGGTGAAACCTTTACGTATCAATATGATGTGCGCCAAAGCGGCACGTATTGGTATCACAGTCATTCCGGTCTACAGGAACAGCTCGGTCAGTATGGTCCGATCGTGATCGAGCCGGCAACGCCAGATCCGGTGCGCTATGATCGCGAGCATGTCATTGTGCTGTCAGACTGGATGTTCAAAAATCCATACAAAGTGCTCGCCAAACTTAAAAAACAAAGCGATTATTTGAATTATCAACAACGTACCCTGGGCACGTTTTTTGAGGATGTGGGTAAGAAAGGCCTGGCGGCTACATGGAAGGATCGCCTTGCATGGGGGCGTATGCGGATGTCGCCCACCGACATTGCCGACATTACCGGGCATATTTATACCTATATGATAAATGGGCATGGGCCAGAGGATAACTGGACCGGCCTGTTTGCGCCGGGTGAACGGGTGAGATTGCGCATCATTAATGCGGCCACCATGAGTTATTTCAACTTCAGAATTCCGGGGTTGCAGATGACGGTGGTACAAGCGGACGGTCAGAACGTAGAGCCGGTCACTGTTGATGAAATGCAAATTGCCGTGGCGGAAACCTATGATGTTATCGTGATGCCGCGCGAAGACCGTGCCTATACCATTGTCGCCGAGTCCATGGATAGAAGTGGCCTTGCCAGAGGTACGCTGGCTCCCCGTTTGGGGATGAGCGCCCCGGTACCTGGGTTACGTAAACCCGCTTTGCGTACGATGTTCGATATGGGCATGGATATGGGAAATATGGATATGGGTGGCTCTGCCAGTACACCCGTCATGCCTATGTCCGATATGGGGCATCATGAAATGTCTGGCATGAAAATGCCTGCCAAGGATATGGGCGGTATGAAGATGGATGACGTTGGCCCGGTGGTGGCGCGTCATGGGCCAGATCATCATGGCCCTGCCGCAGTTTCCGTGGCAAAAGTCCAGCGCAACCGCCTTGGTGAACCCGGAACAGGTCTAAAAGATGTCGGACACCGTGTTCTGGTTTATAATGATCTGAGGGCTTTGGAGCCTTATAATCAGGCACCACCCGAACGCGAGGTTGAGCTTCATCTGACCGGCAATATGGAGCGCTATATGTGGTCCTTTGACGGCAAGAAATTTTCTGAGGTCAACAGTCCCATACCCTTTAACTACGGCGAGCGCCTGCGCCTGATCCTAGTTAATGATACAATGATGGACCATCCCATTCACTTACATGGAATGTGGATGGAGCTGGAAAACGGAAATGGAGAGTACTTGCCACGCAAGCACACCATTTCGGTCAAACCGGCTGAACGCGTATCTCTTTTGATCAATGCCGATGCCCCCGGGCGCTGGGCATTTCACTGTCACCTTTTGTATCACATGGATATGGGTATGTTCCGTGTGGTCGAGGTCTCGCCGTATCAGGGAGAGACATGATGAGCATCCGCACATTTCTTCTTGCTGGACTTGGCATGATTGCGCTGGCTGGCACCGCCACTGCACAGGAATATGGCCCTTCTGGTGCTCCGGCATCCTGGGCACACCCCATTAATGACTCCCCGGTGGTTCGTTTCTTTCAGGTAGATCGGGCCGAATATCGATTAAGCCAGAACAATAAACCCAGTTATATATGGGATGCACAGGGCTGGGTCGGTACTGATCTCAATAAATTCTGGGTCAAAACGGAAGGGGAGGGAGAGGTTGGCTCTCCACTCGACCGTGGAGAGTTTCAGGGGCTCTACAGCCGCATGGTATCTTCCTTTTTTAATGTCCAGGCCGGCATACGCCAGGATTTTGGGGCTGGGCCGTCGCCAACCTATGCGGTGGTGGGCCTGCAAGGGTTGGCGCCTTATGTCTTCGAAGTGGATTCTGCGATCTTTCTTAGCGATGATGGCGATTTAACCGCGCGCATTGAAGCAGAATATGATATCCTGTTTACGCAACGCCTAATTGGACAGCCCCGTATGGAGGCCAATTTTGCTGTGCAGGACGTAAACAAGCTGGGCATTGGCTCTGGGCTAAGTACACTGGAAGCCGGGTTCCGGCTTCGGTATGAATTTCGCCGTGAAGTGGCCCCCTATATTGGCGTTGCATGGGAACAGGCGCTAGGTGGCACCGCCGATATGAAGCGTCTGGCAGGAAACAAGGCCTCGACGACCTCTTTTGTTGCGGGCATTCGTTTATGGTTTTGATGATTTTACGCGGGGGGCGTGTTTGTGGACGAAGACGAGGTTAGGCACAAGACACAACCATCTGCGTCAACATCTATGACCAAAATTGTCCTGTGGGCCGGTGTAATATTGCTGGTAATTCTGGTGATTGCAGCCATTGCGTATCCGAAATTTGTTTACAAGACTCAGCAAGAGCATGAGGCAACTGAGGCCCCGGTTTTAAGTGAAAAAGTAAGCTATCAGCAGGACATCCTTCCAGTGCTGGAGCGCCGATGTGTCGTCTGCCATGGGTGTTATGATGCCCCCTGTCAATTGAAGCTGTCCTCTTATGAAGGGCTGCAAAGGGGAGCCAGTAAGGAACCAGTTTACAACCCGTCCAGATTAGCACCTATGGACCCGACCCGACTTTTCATTGATGCCTCCAGCGCCAGGGCGTGGCGCGAAAAGGGCTTTTTTTCAGTCATTGGGGAAGTTGAAAACACGGACAAAACGGTATCGCCAAACTCTTTATTGCGGCGCATGGTCGAACTGGGTCATGCGAACCCCTTGGCGCCAGATCAAAAACTTCCGGCCTTAATAAATCTGGATATTGAGCGGGAACTCACCTGCCCAGCGGTTGATGAGTTTGATAAATACGCCAGAAAAAATGAATTTGGCGGCATGCCCTATGGCACCGCACCACTCAGTGCGGCTGAGTATAAAAAATTGCATGACTGGGCTGTACTGGGGGCGCCGGGCGAACAGGTGCAACCAGTTTTATCGCCAGCCATGCATCATAGAATTCAACGATGGGAAGCTCTGCTGAATGGAGAGAGCATAAAGCACAAATTGGCGGCCCGTTATGTCTACGAGCATTTATTTCTGGCCCACCTTTATTTTGATGACTTGCCACTGGGGCAATATTTTCGCCTGGTGCGTTCTAAAACGCCGCCCGGGGAACCCATTGAAGAAATCAGCACACGTCATCCCAATGCTGGCCCCGGTGTGGAGCCGTTCTATTATCGATTGCGCCCGCTTGTCTCTACGGTCGTTCACAAAACACACATCATCTACCCTTTGAATGAACGCAAGCTCACGCGTATTGAGGCGCTGTTGTTCGAGTCAGATTGGGACGTGCAAAACCTGCCGGTCTATGAAACTCCGATCTCGTCAAACCCGTTTGTTACGTTTGAGGCCATTCCGGCCCGCGCCCGTTATGAGTTTATGCTGGATAATGTGCGCTATTTTATGATGACCTTTATACGTGGCCCGGTTTGCCGGGGGCAGGTGGCGCTGAATGTCATTGATGATCATTTTTATGTGGCGTTTATAAATCCCGATGACGATCTTTCCGTTACCGACCCGACCTATCTGGCGCAGGCTAAAGACCTGATTAAAATTCCCAAAGACAGTGTTTCACCGGTGTCGCTATTGTTGCGATGGCAAAAATATCTGGCGGCGCACCGGGGTTATCTGGAGTTCAGGGAAAATGCCTATTTTCAACAGGATCCAGAAGGCAAGCACAATGCGCTGGATGGTATATGGACCGGCAATGCTAATAACACCGATAGCTTTCTGACCATTTTTCGCCATTTTGACAGTGCCAGTGTAGTATCAGGATTTGTCGGCGAAATACCCAAAAAAATACTGATTATCGATTATCCGGTGCTAGAGCGGATTTATTATAATCTGGTCGTCAACTATGACGTTTTTGGCAATGTAACCCACCAACTTCTGACGCGATTATCTATGGATTATCTGCGTATGGAGGCCGAGGATATTACGCTGGGCTTCTTGCCACCAGAGCTGCGCCATGATGCCCGGGCAAAATGGTATATTGGGGCCGAGGCACAGGTAAATCTTTTTCTGGCACACAAAATGTCTAACCAGAAGCGCGGCACCAGCCTGACATTTCAAACCGATGACCCCGTCAAAGAATTAATGCGAAAAATGTTTGCGGCCTATCCCCAGCTTTCCGAGCCATCGGATACGCTTAACCGTTGTTATGACGACGCCTGCAAGACCAAAAATCCACTTGGCCATTTAACATCCATACCCGGGGCTTTTGTCCGGCAAATGCCGGACCTGGTATTTTTGCGAGTGCGCCAAAACACAGGCCAGGATCAGGTCTATTCAATCATCCGGAATAAGGCGCATACCAATGTGGCCTTTATATTCGGCGAGGAATTGCGACGGCGCGAAAAAGAGGACACCTTGACCATTGTTAAGGGGTATATGGGTAGCTATCCCAACTTTTTCTTCTCTGTTGACAACCACGATCTTGGAAATTTCGTAGATGAGCTGCGGACCGTCAAAAATTCCAGAGATTTTGAAATATTTGTTGGACGGTATGGTGTTCGGCGTTCAAGCCCGCAATTTTGGGAAACCTCTGACTGGTTTAATGATGAATATTTACGTTCGAACCCTGTTGAGGCTGGGCTGCTGGATTTGAACCGTTATCGAAACCACTAAACCCAAAAAAGATTAAAAGGTTATTCCCGCAAAGAGACGTTGCTAGCCTCCCAGTACGCCGGTGTGTCCAACACTGCGATCCACCGGGTCGATCAGCACCCCCGGATTTAAGATGCCGGTCGGGTCCAGCGTTCTTTTCATACCGCCCAGCGCTTGCCGGAAGAGGGTGGAGGATTGCTGCTCATAGCCCTTACGGTGATCGCGGCCCACGGCATGGTGGTGGGTGATGGTGCCGCCCATGGCAATGATCGCCTCGCTGGCCGCGGTCTTAATTTGCCGCCAGCGTTGCAAGGCAGAGCCAAGATCATCAGGTGCAGCCCCATAGGCACCAAAGGTGTAATAGGGGGCCGGGCCATCGGGATAAATATGGGTAAAACGACAGGATAAATACCCCGGCCTGCCGGTAATTTCGCTAATCGCCTGATGCACGCTTTGGCTGATATGGTTGTGAAATTCCTCGAACCTGTCCCAGGTGATGGCCGTTTCAAAGGTATCAAACAACAGCCCACGGCGCAGATATTCATCCCGGTAATAGGGCATACGGATAAAGGCGTTGCGCCAGGCCCCGGTGGCTTTATCGCGGGTTTCACCATCGGGGGCCGATGGGGGGTGTTCTTTCAAGGCTTCGCCATCATAGGTTCCGCCATGATCTGCGACCAATGCAAGCGCGCGATCCATCCAGGCATCCAGCGGGTGATCCGCCGATTCAAAGCCAAGCAATAAAACGGCGTGTTTGCCATTGCCGGCCCCGTTTTGCAACGCCTCCATAGGGTCCAGAACGCGGCAGTTGGAGGGGTGTAACCCGGACTGTGATAGGGTGCGCACTGCGTCGGCCGCCTTGAAAAAACTGTCAAAACGAACGCTGATACTTTTCTTGTAATGTGGGCGGGCCTGCAGGCGAACCCAGGCATCGGTGATGATCCCCATCGTGCCCTCCGAACCCAGCATCATCCGATCAGCGGATATCCCCGCCCCGGAACCGGGCAGGCGGCGAGAGCTAAGCGGCCCGCGCGGCGTTTGCATGGCTATGGATTCAACCAAATCATCAATGTGGGTGTATTGGGTGGCAAAATGCCCCCCGGCCCGGGTGGCAATCCAGCCGCCAAGAGTGGAAAATCCAAAGCTCTGGGGGAAATGACGCAAGGTAAGCCCATGTGGCCGCAGGGCATTTTCCAGATCAGGGCCAAAGATACCCGCCTCGAAATGGGCGGCGCGGCTGATCGGGTCAATTTCCAGAACCTTGTCCAGGTATTGCAGGTCAATGGAAACCGCGCCGTTATAGGTGTCGCCAACATCTGGCTCTACGCCGCCGCAAACACTGGTGCCCCCGCCAAAGGGAATGGCGGCAATATTATCCTTTTCCATCCATTCCAGTAACTGGCAAATATCGTTTTGGGTTTTGGGAAAGGCAACAAAATCGGGTGGGTTGGGCGCATTCCGCATCAGCATACGCAATATATCAGCACAGCTTTGTCCATAGGCGTGAAACAGGCGATCATAAGGCGTAGCAGAGAGCAGGGGCTTGAGATGATCTGGCGGGCTGATCCGCGGCTTGGGCAAGGTGTAATCCGCCAGCTGGGGGATAGAGATCGGGGTGCCGCCCTCAGGGGCCAACAGGCCACCTGCCTCTTCAATGGCGGCGCTCTCGGCCGCTGTCAGGCAAAGGTCGGCATACCCCCAGCCCCAAAACTTTCGATCGGTTTGCTTTGCTAGGGAAGCCATCCTGTGCCTTCCTGCCTCTATCTGTGCATCATGCCCGCGCCCTTATTCTTCCTGATCGGGGGCGGTGGCATTGCCGTTTTCAACGGCCATCCAGGCTTGGCTGAGCACATAGGCACGGATGGCTTCGGCCTGATCGGCATTGATGAATTTTTTAAATGAAATCATGCCATTATCCGTCAAGGCACCATTCATAACGATATCATTCCATGCTGCGCTGTCGGCCGTTTGATATGACCAGCGCAGATCGGGCAATACGCCGGAACTGATGGCCATGGGGCCATGGCAGACCATACAGTTCTCTGAATAGGCCTTCAGGCCCGTCATGACCACCTCGTCCGATACATCAGGAAACAGAGGGGCCTTGGGTGTCTTTTCCACCAAGGGGGCCATCGGATCAGGGATGGTGCCCGTCCCCCCCAGCTTGAAAACCACCACCCGGCCAACCTGTGGAGCCACGGCATTTTCCCAGACATGACCGAAGCTAAGTGCCCAGGTGCCGCCCCAGCCGGTGGTGATGGCGATATATTGCTCGCCATCGATTTCATAGGTTGCAGGCGCCGCAGCCATGCCGGCATTTACCTGGCGGGACCAGAGCTTGTCACCGCTTGCCGCATCATAGGCGGTAAATTTACCATTAATCGTACCCTGAAAAACCAGGCCAGTTGTTGTGGTCAAAATGCCACCATTACCCGGGCCGCTGTGTTCGACGTGCCAGCGTTCTTCCTGTTTGATGGGATCCCAGGCAATCAGGCGCCCCATATTGCCGGCCCGAATGGCATCCAGTGTGCCGGCCGGATAGACCGGTGGTATGCCCGCTGACATATTTACATCCACATTCCAGTGATCATCTCCGGTGTCTTCGGATTGCGGTTGTTCATAAATCTGGGGAACCTGTTGGGCAGGAATATAGGCCAGTTTGGTTTGCGGACTATAGGCCATGGCGTGCCAGTTATGGGCTCCGGCGGGGCCGGGAATGCCCAGGAATTGCTCGTCAGCATATCGCGCCGCCGGGTTCTCAATGGGGCGGCCATGCTCGTCCAGCCCGCTGGCCCAGTTTACGGGGACAAAATTCTTGCCGGAAATAAATTCCCCGGTTTTGGCATCCAGCACGTAGAAAAAACCGTTTTTGGGGGCCTGCATCACCACGCGGCGGGGGGCACCATCTTTGCCCAAGGGCAAATCTGCCAAGATCAGGCTTTGGGTGGCGGTATAGTCCCATTGCTCGCGCGGGGTGGTTTGAAAATGCCATTTATACGCGCCGGTATCCGCATCAACCGCCACAATGGACGAGAGAAAGTAATTGTCGCCATTGCCGTCCGGATCGCGGGTTGTGGCGTTCCAGGGTGAGGCATTGCCAACCCCGAAAATAACACTGTTATTCTCGGTGTCGTAAATGATGGAATCCCATACGGTGCCGCCACCGCCTTCTGTTTTCCATTTGCCGCGATCACCCCAGGTATCATTGGCCACATTGGTAAAAATATCATCCGAGGCGGCCCCGTCGGGCTGTTTGTCGGGATTGGGGGTGGTGTAAAACCGCCAGACCAGCTTGCCAGTGTCCACATCATAGGCCGATACATAGCCCCGCACCCCGAGCTCCGCGCCGCCATTGCCGATCAGTACCAGGTTTTTGACTACTCTGGGGGCGCCGGTAATGGTATAGGGTTTGGAATGGTCTACCGTCATGGTACTCCAGATCACCTTGCCGGTGCGGGCGTCCAGGGCCTCTAAACGCCCATCAAACACGCCGACAAAGACCTTGCCTTTCTGGATCGCCACACCGCGATTGACCACGTCGCAACAGCCCTTTGCAGCATCTTCGCCGGAAACTTTGGGATCATAGGTCCACAATGCTTTGCCGGTTTTGGCATCCATTGCATAGACAATGGACCAGGCCCCAGTCACATACATCACCCCATCCACCACAATCGGTGTTGCCTCTACGCCGCGGCTGGTTTGCAGATCATAGGTCCAGGCAACGCCAAGATCCTGTACATTGCTTTTATTGATATCGCTTAGGCGGGAAAAGCGCTGTTCATCATAGGTGCCGCCATAGGTCATCCAGACCTGCGGCATGGTGGCTGCCTTCTCTATATCCTTGGCGCTGATCGTTTCCAGCGTTGGGGTGGCTGGGCCTGTGTTTTGCTTCGGGGCGACGGTTCCTTTATCCGTGCATGAAACCAGCATTGCAGCCAATCCCAAAAGCATACCGGTTTGCAATAGTTGCATTTTCGTTGTCCCCAATCTGTCCAGACTCGCCTGAAATATTGGCCTTGACCATAAAATATGGCGTCCATTTAGACCATATCCATTCACGATAATGCCGACAGTATCGGCTACGTGCCAGCGCTTTATTTGTCTTTTATGCATGCCCAGTAGATTCAGATGTCAAATCGATCCGGGAAAATATGAAAGAAAATAGGGCGTTGCCTATGGTCCTGGACTATTCGACGCCTTCTATGTTGCAAGACGTTGGGCGGTAACGGAGGATGTCAAAGAAGAGGTGATCATCGTTACCACAACCAAACGGGTAGAAACATTCAGGATGTTTCGATCTCTATTTCTGCCTGTGGAGCCGAATTTATCAAAAAAATTCGCAAGGTTTCGGTATCCAATTTAGCTTTGGTGGCGCTTTATGCGAGGTGCCAATCCCAAGATATGGTCAGCATTTCCTGCATTTACTGTCCCGCTTTTTCTGCTTCTCTATGGCGAAAATGATTTAACAGATTTTGGTGCAGGGGGATGACGTCAAAAAATGTGTCGGCCCCGTTCATGTTGGTGTTCCCCGTCAGCGCTTATGGGACTGATTTTGCCTAAATAGTTTCCCTCAAGCGCACGTTATATCGATTTTGGATAGCGCAACAAAACCAATTTTTCATTCGTGCGCTTGAGGTATGCTGGTTTTCGTCCCTTGTTTCCTAATACCGGATCTGCACGCTGGCTGTGACCGTGCGTGGCGGGGCATAGAAGGCGCTATAGGCGCTTTCCACGCCAAGCTGGCTAGGCGTTACAAAGTTATAATAGGCAACGCGGGTCCGCTCATCAGTCAGGTTCTTACCGATTAGACTGAGCTGCCATTTTCCAGCTGCACTGGTCCAGATCATGCTGGCATCCAACGTGGTGGAACTGTTCGGGTCCAAGGCTGGGCCGCCATTGGGAAAGAGCGGGTTTGCGCCCGGGCCAAAGCCGGTGGCCACTAACGAGCTCACCGCCGCATTGCCCCGTGGGTCAAACCCACCGGATTTAAAGCCTTGTGCATACCTGGCGTAGAGATTGAGGTCTTCACTGGCAGCATATTCAACAGAAATTCGTGGCGAAAACTTATTGTCGGTGCGTGAAGGCCGAAACCGCCAGGGGGACGTCTTGCAGGCTTTCTTCGCGGCGGCGTGCGGAAACAATAATGGTGTCTTCTTTTATGGTCGGCTCATCGCTTTGCGCCATGACCGGGGAGGTATGTGCCAAGGCGCCCAGACTCAGGGCGGCACACGTTGAAAATAAAACCCGCTTTTTCATTGAAGACATAGAATTTCCCCTCTTTATGCATGGCCATACCATTCGTACTGACCAGATGTCCGGCGTCACTCTAACAAATTGCATTGCACGATGCCTTAGGACTTTGGTCTAATGGTCCTTGCAACACAGACCTTGCAGACTTGAAGAGCGCTGGTGTTGGAAAATAAATCTGGGGTGAGGAGAATAAGGTGATCAGTATCATAGGGTTGGCGGCGGCTTTGGCCTTGCTGGTGTATCTGGCCATGCGCGGCATGAGCATCCTTGTTGCCGCGCCATTGTGTGCGATTCTCATTGCCCTGACCTCTGGTCTGGCCCTGCTGCCGGTAAAAGGCTCCACCGAGGCCAGCTTTGCCGTCAGCTATATGACTGGCTTTACCGGTTTTTTTCGGGACTGGTTTTTGATGTTCTTGCTGGGAGCCATCTTTGGCAAAGTGATGGAAGACAGCGGCGCCGCCCATTCCATCGCCCACTGGGTTATTGCCAGGCTTGGGGTTCGCCATGCCGTATTGGCGCTGGTGGCGGCCTGCGCCATCCTCACTTATGGCGGGGTGTCGGTCTTCATTGTGGCGTTTTCGGTCTATCCCATGGCGGTGGGCCTGTTTCGCGAGGCCAATTTGCCACGCCGGTTTTTGCCGGGCACCATCGCTTTTGGCTCGGTCACCTTCACCATGACCAGTGCAGGCTCGCCGGAAATACAAAACTGGATCCCCATTCAATATCTGGGCACCACGCCCTATGCCGGATGGCAGGTAAGCCTGGTGGTGGCCATCTTTATGGCGCTGACCGGGTTTTACTGGCTAACGCGGATGATCAAAAAGGCGGTGGCCAATGGCGAGCGATTTAATGGCCGTGCCGAAGACCCGGAACCAAGATCACCGGGCACCATGCCGCATCCGCTTTTATCTTTGTTGCCATTGGCGACTGTCCTTCTGGTTTCTCTCACTTTGCAAGGGGTTTACGGAAAATATGCGCTGGTTATTGCACTGGCGTCGGGCATTGCCGTGGCAACACTTTTTAATATGAAACGCTTTACCGATTTTGGCGGTGCGCTCACTCTTGGGGCAACCGGCGCAGTGATCGCCATCGCCAACACCTGCGCCGTGGTTGGCTTCGGATCGGTCGCTAAAGGTTCACCGGCCTTTCAGGCGGCGCTGGAGGCCCTGACCAACATGCCGGGCTCGCCCCTGGTTGCAGCCGCTATTGCGGTGACGGTGATTTGCGGGCTGACCGGCTCCGCTTCAGGTGGCCAGCAGATTGCCCTGCCGCTTCTGGCGCCGCTTTATGTGGGGGTGGATGCGCCGCAACCTGTTGACCCAGAGGCATTACACCGGGTTGTGGCCATTGCCTCGGGTGGATTGGATAGCCTGCCGCATAATGGCTATGTGGTGACCACCATACGTGCCATTTGCGGCGAAACCCACAAGGATGCCTATGGGGCCGTGGGGGCGCTGACCGTTATCGTTCCAGCCGTGGGCACAGTGTTGGCCCTATTTCTGTTTTCTGTTTTGTGAGGACGAAGGATCGTTATGGTATGTGCATTGGGGTTTTATCGGCTTGGAATTGCCATACTGGACCTTGGATTGGTGCTGTCAGACAAAAGCGAAGTGGTCTCTGAAGTGCCAGGTTGGTCCCATTTCAAGCGGCGATTTGGGTCCATTCGGCCAGTGCCTTTGCTCGGTTCTCCTTGAAGGTGGCTCTTGGATTTAATTGTCTGCGTGGTGGAAATGATTGTGGATGGTTGAGTGGACTGAAACGAACTTTTGCAAGGTTGCAAAACTCCTGAATTTGAGCATCACCCGCTCTCTTCTTCGGAAGGGTTGGTGGGAGTTTTCTGCTCGGTTATTGAGCCAGCGTTTGGTCTGTTGGCAGGTTTCATTGCCGATGTATTTCATGGCAGCCCGATATGATTTCAGGCGATCTGTCACAACGGCTTTAGGCTTGCCGTATCGTTTCATGGTTTTCTTCAAAAACTTCAAGGCAGCCTTTCGGTCTCGACGTTTTGAGACATAGGCTTCAAGGACTTCGCCTTCCTGATCAACAGCCCGCCACAGGTAATGAAGTTCACCATTTATTTTCACGAACACCTCATCCAAATGCCAGGTCCAGTTTGAATAATTCTGGTTTTGAACCCGCCGCTTTCTAATTTCTCTGGCAAACATCGGGCCAAACCGGTTCCACCAGAACCTCACCGTTTCGTAAGTGATGTCGATGCCACGTTCATGCAGCAAATCCTCAACATTGCGCAATGATAGAGGGAAGCGGATGTACATCATCACTGCCAAACGGATGATCTGGGGTGATGTTTTGAAATAGCGGAAGGGATTTATCATCCAGTCAAGCTACAAAATAATTTTTGTAGTATTTATGACCTACCGTGCAAAGTTATGCGCACCACAGGCGGATACAAAGACAAAAATAAATAACTTTCGTAGTTTCTGAATACCGTCCCTGACAGGTATCATGGTTTTGTTACCTTTTTACGGCGCTTATTTGGCCTTGCGCCTTACCTGCTTCGCAATAGCTCCACCAACCTTCATATGCGTCTTGACTGTCATTCAAGGTCAGTTCCATACGTCCCCAGTAGGGGCTTTTATCCCGCTTCGTGCTACATGCCTGCGACGAGTTGTCTTCGATCCAATACCCACGGGCAACATTCTCCTTTACAGTAAAATAGACCCTGCCGTTATCCGTGGCATACCGCCCTACCAGTTTTGTGCCGTGGGCATATCCGGCCAAAACCATCGTTCCTACATCGCTCTTCCATGTTCCATCGAAAACAGATGGTGTGTTCGTAGTGTCGCCGGTCTTGCTGACCGGTATAACAATTATTTCTACTCTTCTATTTTTTTGCCTGCCTGCAGTGCTGCTATTATTGGCAATCGGGCGTGTCTCACCATAGCCCACCGCGGTAATCGACAGCGCCCGACCGTTAGAATGCTGTTCCATATAGGTTTTAACACTTTGGGCGCGTTGTTCGGAAAGCATCTGGTTATTGGCGTCCGACCCAACGCTGTCTGTATGCCCCTCGATCACGATGTGGGCGTTTTTAATCGCATTGAGTTTGTCACTGATCTCCTTAAGTTCAGTCGCGGCCTCTGGTTTCAACTCTGCCTTGCCTACGTCAAATAGCACTTCACTGCTGAACCGCAATCGAGCGCCAGAACCAATGGCTCCGATGGCATCAATATCCGCCCCGGGCGTCCCGGCGCCGCAATCCGATTTCAAGTCGGTCAGTTTCACATAACTGAAAACTTCATTTTTTTTGGTGTAAGAGCTGATATCCACCTCGGCCCGCCCCCCGGCGATAGAGCCGACCTCGATCCACTGTTTTCCATCCATGGAAATGGACAGAGCCGTTGGCTCAATAGACCCCCCAATTTCAAATACATACAAATCTGGCCCTTTGATATCCACCAGCGCATTATCAGTAAAGCTTGTAACAAGCGTGCCACCGCATCCAAGCGTCAGATAACCGGTATCAGTCCCCGCATTATAATCCGGCGTCTTCAAAGCATTCGAAGGGTCTCTGTCCTTAGCAGAACGAGCCGCCGGTTTGCCAGACTTGAAAGTCGTGATCTTGTCCGCGAAGGAGGCGTCCCCAAGAGGAAAATAAACAAATCCGCCATGGCCATCCGCGTAAAACCGCTGCAGCTCTTGTGGTACAGTCGTTGCCCCCTGTGCCGCGGAAAATGTAGTAAAACCCTGTAGAAATAAGACCCAAAGAAATACCTTCATGATACCCTCTAGTGATAAAACATGGTCATACAGCCATGTTATTGGGTTGTTGTCAAAAAGCAGGACTAAACACCTAAGTTTCATCTTCACCAACAATATCATGAGTAGGTGCTGTCATGTTTCCGGCCTGTTGAAGCGGTATTGATGATCGCTAGCCCTAATGAAGTCCGCGTGCCGGTTCTCTCTCAGATTATTCAGAGGTTACTGGAACACGGCATTTTTTGGAGTGGCGATATTTACGTATCCTCAGGGCCCGTGCCCCGGCAAGCCGCTGGCATAGCGCAATTTCAAAGAATGCTGGTGATGGAACCATTGCTGATGGCGGTGCTGGATAATCCTGAGGTCAGGCCTTCTGATATAATGCAGAGCGAAGCGGCACCAGATGGGAAAAACGTGGCAACAAAAGTTGCCAAGGCTATGAATGATCCGGTGAATTCTATCGCGACGGCCTTCACCGTCTGTTCACCCTTCAGGGCTTCTAGAGCGACTTTCGCCTTAAACTCCGGCGCATGTTGCTTGCGTTTTGACATCTCTGATCTCCTCTTCGTCGAAGATCAGCAGACAACAAATCATAGCTTATGTCAGTGTCCGATTTCTGGGGAGTAGCTCACTTTATCGGTTAGTGCCCCTAAAATAATTAATCCAGAAGTTTCATCTTGTTGGCGGCGATGATGGCCTGGGTTCGGCTGTTGACGGCAAGTTTGCTGTAAATGTTTTTCAAATGAAATTTGACCGTATTTTCGGTCAACTCAAATCGCCGGGCGATCTCTTTATTGGCTTTGCCGATGGATAATTGCTCCAGAATTTCCAGCTCTCTTGCACTCAGCAATTCGTTTGCCAGTCGGGGCCTTAATTGATCTGAGCGGGCAAAAATTTCGGTCACAAAATTGATTAGCACCAGCTCAAAATCATTGCTGTGAAAATAGCTTAAGGCATCTTTCAAGAGCTTTTTGACCGCCACATCACAAAGAAAAGGCCCCATCATTTTTTGTGGTGCCGCTATCCGGATGGCCTGAACCAGAACTTGGGTGCTGTCATCCTTTCGTCCCAGATTTTTCAAGGCAATTGATTTGGCCACATAGAGGCGAACCTGGTGCAGGCGGGCCTGTTGGTCTTTGACATAGTTTTCGGCCAGCAATAGGGCGTCGATGACTTGATCAGGAGGCATAAGCCCCAATTCAGAGAGCGTGCGCGCGGCCAGAATATAGGACTGCCAGGCGCGCGGGTCCGCGCTGGGGCTGGCATTGATCATCCAGTCTTTGATCTGGGCGCTGATCGTCTTTACCTCATTGGTCTGGCCAAGACGGCTGGCGGTGCGCAAATTGAGAATCAGGCAAAACATTTCCAGCCGTTCCAGGGCGCGGTTGCCGGCAACTTTGAGAAAGCGCGCCGTCACCGCCTCGGCAAATTTATAATCAGAGCATTGTTCGGCCAGATGAAACGCCGCATCCAGACCCACCAGATAAATCTCGGCCCACCCATCATAGGATTCGATATGCGACAGCATTTGTGAAAAATTCTCAATATCACTTGGCAGGGCTTCGCCCTTCCACACTTTGAGCGCATAATTCAGCACCAGTGCCATATGTTTAAGGCCACTGTCAGAGCCAAAATTGCTTTCAGACAATTCCAGCGCTTGGCTGATATTGGCCTGGGCCACCTCCAGCTCGGCACGATAAAGCGCCGCAATGCCCGCATGCAGATAGCAATAGTTCAGCCCCAATACTGAACCGCTTTGGCGCATGAAATTAAAGGCCGTGCGCATGTCCTGTTCCAGCGGCCTTAGCTTGCCCATGGAAAAATGGGCCAACATGCGCTCGCATATCAACGTGCCGGCCTCCAGCGCATCAAACCCGGCGGCAATGGTGGCCGGGTCCTCCATGGTTTTGTCCAGCGCCCAGCGGCGTTTGTCTTCATAGGCATTGACCATGGATTCGATCAATTTGTGGTCCCGGTCATAGGCCGCCCCATCGCTTTTGGGTCGCAAGGTGACGGATACATCTAACAGGCCCCGTGCCTCCTGATATTCGCCATCCTTGCAATGCAGATAGGCCCGCGCCACCAGCAGGCGGGCGCTGCTGGAGACGATCCGGTCAGGGGTCAGCCTGAACAGCGCCCGCAAAACGCCAATGCCTTCGGTCAATATGATTTTCCAGCCGCCGGCCTCCAGGATCAGACGCTCGCATTTCTCAAAGTTAGAGGCAAAAGCGGCGTATTTCACCGCTTCGATCAGATAGCCCTGGTCGGCGTGCCAGGTGCTGGCCTTTGACATGATCATATCAAAGCGCGAGGGGTCTTCCTGTCGCAAAGTATCGCGCAGATATTCGGCAAACAAATGATGCAGACGAAACCAGTTGCCCTCCAGATCAATGGAAATCAGCAATGCCGATAACGGCCCCAGTTTTTTGACCACCTGCCAGCTGTCTTCATGGCCGCAAACGGCATTGGCCAGTTCGGGATTAAAGCGTTCCAGCACGGATACGGTCAGCAGGAATTCGCGCACGTCCTCGTCCACACTGCCCAACACCTGATGGGTCAGATACGAGGCCACCAGCCCCGATGAGGAGGCCGGACGCAGGGCTTCGGCGGGTCTGGCCCGTTTTTGCACCCGCGCCAGTTGGACCGCCACCGGCCAGCCTTCGGTCTGTTTATATATTTCACTGGCATCTTGGGCGGTGATTTTATCGCCCAGCGCCAACAAGGTTTCATCGCGGGTAAGGCGGATCTGGTCCGGGCCGATGACGATCGCATTCCCAGCGGCGATCAGGTTTGGAATATCTAGCGATGGCATCGTGCGCGAATTAATGACCAGGGTTAAATTGGCTGGCATTTCCAGGATCATCTGGCCAACAATGTCATCAATAACCGACGAGGCGACCAGATGATAATCATCAAGCACAAGAATGCAGGCGGCATTGGCGGCCTGTAATCGCTGTTTCAGGCTGTTTAAAATGCTGCGCGGCGGGGATTCTGAAAAGCCATTACGCGCGCCGATTTCCAACTCGCCAATATCAACACCCCCATGGGCAAGCGACATCACCGCATAGGATAAAAACTGGTGCGCATCGGTGTCATTTTCATCCAGCGTCAACCAGGCCATAACCATATCATCGGCTGATTTTTGCTCGAACCATTGGCACAATAACGTGGATTTGCCAAAACCGGCCGGAGCCACCACAAAGGCAATTTTCTTGTCGACCGCCGCATCCAGCAATGCAATCAGGCGTTCGCGATTGACCAGATCAATATTGGGGCGACTGGGCTCGAACTTGGTCTCGACAATCCAATTGCTGTCACCATTTTGCGGCCCCCCTTTGTCCATCACCGCTCGCCCCGCGTTACCGCCTTGTCGATTACCAATTGTGTGGTGTCTTTCACCTCTTCCAGTACCGGAAAGGTCGAGGTTTGCTGTACCCCCGGCAAATAGGAAATCACATCGCCCAGCAATGCCCGATAGGCGCCGACATCCTTGCTGCGGATTTTCAACAGATAATCATACCCGCCGGACATCATATGACAGGTCAAAATTTCGGGCACCTGACGCACGGCCATATTAAACTTGTC
>WFTT01000003.1 GCA_015485335.1 Robiginitomaculum sp. | reverse complement strand
GCTCTATCTTTGCTTCACTATCCCCTCACCCCGGCCCTCTCCCCCAGGAGAGGGAGTTCCGCCGAGGATAGCAAACCCGAGGGTCAAAAAGGGGCACCTCTTACCCCTCGGCACGCCCGTCTCTACCCCTTAAATACCCCTAAAAGACGCAAAATCGCCCCTGAAATGCCCCTCATTTACCCCTCACTGCCCCTGAAAACGCGGGGATAAAACCAGGTTATGCCCGCCAGAGGCTGTTATACTATGATGATGCAATTTGATATGCGGGTATGAGCGCAGTAAAAGGCAGGTCCATTGATGAAAGCCCATCATTATGCGCCGTCTGCCCTCTCTTGCCCTGATTGCGATCCTGCGCGTCTACAAGGTTACGCTCAGCCCAGCCTTTGCCGCCATGGGGGTGCGTTGCCGGCACGAACCCACCTGTTCCACCTATGGGATAGAGGCCATTGCCCGCCATGGGGCGTGGCGTGGTGGCTGGCTAACCCTTTCACGCCTGCTGCGCTGTCATCCATTTGGCTCCCACGGCTTTGATCCGGTGCCACAAGTATTGGACAAAGCGCCGTTTTGGGCCATAAGCAAGTTGGGGGACTGGTCCTGGCGCGAACGCCCGCTGGATAAGGGTGGTGCAAGAACCTGTGTCCATGACAAAACAAGCCATGAAGAGCATAAAGAGTATGATTGATCTGGAATTTCCCGACGGCTCGCACCGTCAGTTTGAAGACGGGGTAACGGGCCTGGACGTGGCGATGGACATTTCGCCCGGGCTGGCCAAGCAGGCCTTTGCCATCACCTTGAATGGCGAGCTGCGCGATCTGAACCGCGAGATTGAGCAAGACGGCACCGTGCGCATTATCACCGCGCGCGACCCCGAAGGGTTGGAACTGATCCGCCATGACGCCGCCCATGTGCTGGCCGAAGCGGTGCAGGAGCTGTTTCCCGGCACGCAAGTGACCATCGGACCCATCATTGAAGATGGCTTTTATTATGACTTTGCCCGCGAAGAGCCGTTTTCCACCGAGGATTTCGAGAAGATCGAAGCCAAGATGGCGGAAATCATCGCCCGCAACGAACCCATTACCCGCGAAGTGTGGGATCGCAATGAGGCGATCGCGCTGTTTGAGAAAATGGGCGAAAAATTCAAGGCCGAGCTAATATCGGATCTGCCCGAAGACGAGACCATCACACTGTACCGTCAGGGAAACTGGGTGGATCTGTGCAAGGGGCCGCATTTGCCCTCTACTGGCAAAATCCCCAAGGGCTATAAGTTGATGAAACTGGCCGGGGCCTATTGGCGGGGCGATTCGTCGCGCGAACAATTGCAACGCATATACGGTACCGCCTGGACCAACCCCAAAGAGCTGCGCGCCTATCTGACCCGACTGGAAGAAGCAGAAAAGCGCGATCACCGTCGCCTTGGCAACGCGCTGAACCTGTTTCACTTTCAGGAAGAAGCCCAGGGTCAGGTGTTCTGGCATCCCAATGGCTGGACGCTGTATCGTGCCGTGCAGGATTATATGCGTCGCCGCCAGATCGGCGCCGGGTATGAGGAAATCCATACGCCGCAATTGATGGACCGCAAGTTCTGGGAACAATCGGGCCATTGGGAGAAATACCGCGAGCATATGTTCATTTCCTCGATTGATCAGGAAGACAAGGTGCTGGCGGTCAAACCGATGAACTGTCCCTGTCATGTACAGGTGTTCAACCATGGACAGAAATCCTATCGCGATCTGCCCTTGCGCCTGGCCGAATTTGGCTCTTGCCATCGTTATGAACCCTCCGGTGCCTTGCATGGCCTGATGCGGGTACGGGCCTTTACCCAGGATGATGCACATATTTTCTGTCGTGAAGACCAGATCACCGATGAAGTCAAAGCGTTCTGCACCCTGTTGCAATCGGTCTATGCCGATTTTGGCTTTACCGATGTTCAGGTGCGCTTTGCTGACCGGCCAGAAAAACGGGTAGGCTCGGATGAGGTTTGGGATAAAGCCGAAGCCTCGCTAAAAACGGCGGCTGATGCAACGGGTCTGGAGGTCGTGCATAATCCGGGCGATGGGGCGTTTTATGGCCCCAAGCTGGACTTTGTCCTCAAAGATGCCATTGGCCGTGAATGGCAGACCGGTACGATACAGGCTGATTTCAACCTGCCCGAGCGTCTGGATGCCACTTATATTGCCGAAGACGGCGAAAAACACCGTCCCGTCATGTTGCACCGGGCGATCCTTGGTTCGTTCGAGCGCTTTTTGGGCATCTTGCTGGAGCATCATGCGGGTAATCTGCCCCTGTGGCTGGCCCCGGTACAGGTGGTGGTTACCACCATCACCACCGACACCAATGATTATGCACAAGAAGCCGCCGATATCCTGAGCGCGGCGGGCCTGCGGGTGAAAACCGACTTGCGTAATGAAAAGATCAATTACAAGGTGCGCGAGCACAGCCATGCCAAAGTACCGGTAATTGCCGTGGCCGGGCACCGCGAAGCCGATGAACGGACCCTGGCTTTGCGCTTCCTCGGCGAAGGCGGCAAGCATCAACAGGTGATGAGCCTGGATGAGGTAATCGCCGATCTGACATCGCGGGCCGCACCGCCGGATCTGAAACCAGATTGAGATGACAGAGGGGCGGCCAGAACATAGGCCTGAACAAGGATGGCGTCGCCCCCTGGCTGTGGCCTTCGGGTTTGTCCTGATTGCGCTGTTTGTCATGGCCGGGGCGTTGGGGGTGGCCATTGCGGTGGCGCTGACCGCCCTGATCGCCCTGCCGCCCTGGCGGGATTTGCGGCGTTTATTGCCGCTGGATCTGGCCCATTCGGTGTTTCTGATCTTTATCGCCTGGGCCTGGGCCAGCACCATCTGGTCCCCCTATGAACGTACGGGACAGGCCCTGCACATGGTGGCCGGGGCGTTTTTGTATCCTCTATTTGTGTTTACCGTGTTTACCCTGCGCGGCACCGCCAGACAGATGGTGTTGCGGGTGGCTCTCTTTAGCGGCTCGGTGATGGTTCTGCCCTATATACTGGAGGGCACGACCGGCCTGATTTCACATTTCTACGCCACTGGTGGCCCGCGGGAAAATATGTTGCGCGATGCCACCCGGGGAATCAGCGCCATTGTCATGGCCACCCCGGCACTGGCGGCCTTGTGGATACTCAATTATGAAGGCCGCACCGGTAAGATTGCCGCCGCGGTGCTGGTGGCGCTGATCGCCATTGTATCCATACAGTTTCATCTGTTTGCCGCGGTGCTGGCCCTGATTCTGGGGGGCGTTTTTTTTACTGCTGGGTATCGCTGGCCCCGGTCCACCATTTTGATGGTCACGCTGAGCTTTTTAATCATGCTGTTATTGGCCCCCATGATCATGCCGGTATTTGCCACGCCACTGGATGGTGTGGATTTGCCGTTTTCCTGGGAATGGCGGGTAAAAATGTGGCCCTATACCGGCGAGCAGATCAATATTCATCCGCTTTTCGGATGGGGGCTGGATGCCTCGCGATCCTTTACCAGTGACCATTTCGAGCTGCACGGCTATTCCCTTAAATATCTAGCCCAGCATCCCCATAATGTGGGCTTGCAGGTCTGGCTGGAAACCGGACTGATCGGGGCATTATTGCTGGCAACCTCCATGGCACTTTTTGGCATACGCCTGTCGGCAACCCCGGGGCTGTCGCGCATGCAGGCCGCCGCCATCAGCGCCAGTGCCGGCGTGGTTCTGGTATTTTTCTCAGTCACCTATGGGGCCTGGCAGGAATGGTTATGGGCCAGCATTGCCTGGGTGGCAGCCCTGTGTGTACTGGTCGGCACCTCCAGACATGCCCGGGAATTGCCATGAGCATCAGCACCATCATTGTCAGCTATAAAACTGGCCCGGCGCTGCATGAATGTGTCAAGGCAGTGCTGGCCTCGCCCCGGATTGACCAGCTGATCATTGTTGATAATGGCAATGATCCGGCCATGCAGACCTGGATGGATATCCAGGCCCAAAAACATCCCGCCATCATCATTATACGTGGCCAGGGGAATGTGGGATTTTCCAGAGCCTGTAATCTGGGGGCGCGGTCTGCCACAGGCGAGGTGTTTTTGTTTTTGAATCCGGATGCCATTTTACAGCCCGGCACCATGGCCTTGCTGCAAACCGCCCTGGATGAAGCCCCGGCCGGCTCCATCATCGGGGCGCGCCTGATGAACCCTGATGGCAGCGAACAGCGCGGTTCGCGCCGGGGGCGGCTAACCCCCTGGTCGGCGCTGGTCAGCATGACCGGCCTGGGGCGCTTTGCTCATGTGCATCCGGTCTTTACCGATATGCATCAGGAAAATCAGCCCGTGCCTGATACCCCCATTGCGGTTCATGCCATTAGCGGCGCGTGTATGCTGATATCGCGGGCGGACTATCAACACCTTGGCGGTTTTGACGAAAGCTATTTTCTGCATGTTGAAGATCTGGACCTGTGCCGCCGGGTGCGCCAGCAGGGCGGCAAGGTTATTTTCGTGCCCCAGGCCCGTATCATGCATTACGGCTCGACCAGCAAAAGCAATCGCCTGATCGTTGACTGGCACAAGGCCACCGGCCTGGTCCGGTATTTTGTACGCTTTTCCCATTCGCCGCTGGAAAGACTGGGGGCCTGGTTATTGGCCGCTCCCATTGTGGGTGCGGTGATGCTGCGCTCCATTGCTATCACCTTGAAAGAACGCCTGCTTTAGGCGGGAAACGGCCCGGCCTTGGACAGCAAGGAGGGCACCTCATGGCCCAGAACACCTGCCAGCCATTTTGAGGTTTCAATCATTTTGCCAAGATCAATGCCAGTATCAAAACCACCCCTGTTCAGCATATAGACCACATCTTCGGTTGGCACATTGCCCGTGGCCGCCGGGGCAAACGGGCAACCGCCAATGCCGCCGCACGAGGCATCAATAATACTGACCCCGACCTCGATCGCCGCATGTATATTGGCCAGGGCGGTATTGCGGGTATTGTGAAAATGCACCCTTATCGGCACCTCTCCCACCGCTGCCCGTACCGCCGCCAGACGCGCCGTCACGTCCCAGGGATCGGCCACGCCAATGGTATCGCCAAGGGCGATTTCACAGGCCCCGGCGGCCGCCGCGCGCCCGGCCAGCGCCGCCAAGCGCGCGATAGACACTTCGCCATCGAACGGATCACCAAAGGCAACCGATATGGTCGCCGCAATGGGCACCCCTTCATCATGGGCCAAAATGGCAATGCGTTCGAACAGGGCCGCGGTTTCATCGGGCGTGGCCTTTTGATTTTTCAAGCCAAAACCGGCGCTGGCCACCATCACGAAATTAATCTCGTCACAGCCCGCATCCAGCGCCCGGCGCAAGCCCCGTTCATTCAGTGCCAGACCGATATATTTGACTTCGTCATGACGAGGCAACGCCGCCATAATGGCATCGCTGTCGGCCATGGCCGGGACCAGTTTGGGATGTACGAAGCTGGCCACTTCCATACGTTTCACCCCGGCATCGACCAGGCGCGCAATGAATTCCAGCTTCACCCCGGTATCCAGCAAGGTCGGGTCATTTTGCAGACCGTCCCGGGGCCCGACTTCAACAATTTCAATCTGGCGGTTCATGGTATGATGGTTTCCTTTTGGGGCTCAGCACATACACCCGCACCGATTGCCCTTTGGTGTAATTGTATCCTTCAACCACCCCCAGTGTCACGACATCCGGTTCAGCGCCGCCAAGGGCCGCCTCAAAGCGGGAATGTTGGCGTTCTTCCACCAGCACCACATGCCCTTTTGCCAACGCCTGGGCCGCCGCCTGGGGCGTGGCAAACCAGACCTGACCACCGCTTTGAAACACCAGGCTGGGCAGGTTTAGGCCCGTCACGGCAATGGTGGGCGCATTGGCACGCTCTTTGGGCAATGCGCCCCTTTCTGCCAGCAATGCGGTCAGGGTCCGGGCCGGAAAAAGAGCCTGCAAAGCAGGCAACGATCTGCCTCGCATTTGTAGGTGAAGACCAAGCGCGATCAGTACGGCCAGCGTCGCCGCCCTGTACACTTTTTTATTGATGAGGAAGCCAATGGCCCCCAATGACAGCATGGAAAAACTTATAATGATTTCCCATCGGACTTCACCAAGCCCTGTAATGCGCAACAATAACCCATAGAGAATAATAACCACAGCTGACGCCGCCATCGTCAAAATAATACCGGCCCATGAGATTCGGCTCGTTTTGGCCAGATGCACTACCCCCAACCCGGCAATCAGCGCCAGGGCGGGATAGACGGGCAAAGGGTAGTGCACCAGTTTGGTGGGGATCAGCTCGACCAGCACCCACCAGGGCACCACCCAGACCAGCAAAAAACGCCAATCAGGGACACCAGCCCCCATATCATGACGCGCGGCCCAAAGCCGGGTAATTCCGGCGGGCAGAAATATGCTGGCCGGAAACAATAACAGCAATAATGCCAAAATATGCATCCCCGGCAGGCCCCCATGGGTTTCCTGCGCCTGCCACAGCTTGGGCAAGAGATCACCGCCCACCGCGTCCCTGAAAAAACTGCCATCAGTGCCACTTTGCATCAGGATCAGCCATGGCCCCACCATCAGCGCCGCCAGCACCAGCCCCGGCCAGTGCCACAAGGGACGCATCCAGCGGGTCTGCCCTTCCCAGCACCACAGGATCAAAAGCGCTAGGGCCGCAATCAAAGGCGTGATCGGGCCCTTAATCAAAATGCCACCCGCCAAAGCGAACCAGAAAACCAGCGCCAGACGTCGGTCATCGCCATGACGAAGATGTGCCAGCGCCGCCATGGCCAGTGTGGTCATACCCACCAGCATGGCATCGGTTTTGGCAATGCCGCCCTCGCTGGCCAACAGCAGGCCGGGGGCCAGTAACAACGCCCCCCAAAAGGCGGCGCGTTGGCCCACCAGCACGCCCCCACCCCAATACACGGCCAGCGACGCCAGCATGGCCCCCAGAACCGATGGCAAACGCCAGGCCCAGATCTGGCGACTTTCCAATTGACCGAACAGGCGTGCTGAGACCGCCTGCATCCAGTAAATACCCGCCGGCTTGGCATTGCGGGGCGTATCCAGAAAACGAATGTGCAGATAATCACCACTTTGCGCCATTTGCGCGCTGGCCTGGGCAAAGCGGGCTTCGTCCACATCCAGCACCGGCATAGTGAATACACCAGCCAGTGAGGCCACCACCGACACCACCGCGATCAGCAAAGCATGGCGCCCTGAAAACACGTTTTGCATACTTTCCCTTGCCAATCATACCCAGCACGCAATAGTGCGCCCATGGAAGTGGTTAGTCTTAGCATTGTTGTTCCGGTCTTCAATGAAGAAGGCAATGCCGTGCGCCTGGCTCATGAAATCGCCAAGGTTTTTAAAAACACACCCTATGAAATGATCTTTGTCGATGATGCCAGTACCGATGCCACCTTGGATACCTTAGTGGTGGCCAAGGCCGACCTGCCCGCCTTGCGGGTGCTGCATCACCAAAAAAATGCCGGACAAAGCCGGGCCATTCGCACCGGTGCCCTGGCCGCCAAAGGGGAAATGCTGGGCATTCTAGACGGGGATGGGCAGAACGATCCGGCCGATTTACCAAAATTGCTGGCCCATTTTCAAGCCGCGAGCCCAAAGCCAGGCATGGTAACCGGCGAGCGCCTGAAACGGCAGGATCGCTGGACCAAGCGCCTTGGCTCCAGACTGGGCAATGCCATACGCGGCCTTATATTGAAAGACGGCATTCGTGATACCGGATGCGGCCTAAAAGTGATGGCACGGCAGACCTATCTGGAATTACCATTTTTTGATCACCAGCACCGTTATATGGCGGCCCTGATTATCCGCGAAGGCCTTATGGTTGCCACCCTGCCGGTCAGCCACCGGCCCCGGCAAAGCGGGCAATCCAAATATACCAATCTTGGACGTCTGGCCGTATCCATACGCGACATTCTGGGGGTGATGTGGCTGCAATCACGGGCGCGCCAGCCGGGAGATGTGGAAGAGTTGTAGATACAAAAAAGCCCCAAGCGAACCTGAGGCTTTTTGATAGTCCTGATTATAAAAGCGATTAGGCTTTTTTGCTTTTCTTGGCACGGCGGGCACGAACTTCGGCCATGCCACGACCCGTTGTACGTTCGGAAATCCGGGCCGCCTTACCGGTCAGGCCGCGCAGATAATAAAGCTTGGCACGGCGAACCTTGCCTTTGCGCTTTACTTCGATGCTTTCCACATTGGGAGAGTATAGCGGGAAGACCCGTTCCACACCTTCACCAAAAGACATTTTGCGCACCGTGAAGCTTTCGTGGATGCCGCCGCCGGAACGGGCAATGCATACCCCTTCGAAGGCTTGCAGACGCTCGCGCGTGCCTTCCTTGATGTGCACCTGAACGCGCAGGGTATCCCCGGCTGAAAAGTCAGGGTGTTTCTTGTCGCCAAGAACCCGGGTGGCTTCTTCGGCTTCGATTTGTTCAATCACGTTCATTTT
>WFTT01000002.1 GCA_015485335.1 Robiginitomaculum sp. | reverse complement strand
GATCAGTTCCAGCGATTTATAGGCCGCAATGCCGCCGCCAATGATGATGGTTATGGATTTCCCGTTCATGGGCGCACTCTAGGCGATCACCAATGAATCGCAAAGTGCGGCGGTGTAATCGCCAAGAAAAAGGCATGGATGCGGCTGCACCCATACCTTTTAAAATTTGATGTGTCGTCCCGGGCGAAGACCCGGGATCCATAGTGAACATTCATACGCCCAATGGGCCCCGGATAATTTCTGGTGAAATTTCCGGGGTGACACTTTGGGTTAAGCCGCCTTTTTTTCCTTGCCAAAGCGGCCATAGAAGGTTTCGCCGTTTTTAGCCATTTCGCGAAGCAAGTCCGGCACGGCATAGGCAGGCCCGCTGGTTTTGGCCAGCTCGTCCGCGCGCTTGACAAAGGCATCGGCACCAATGGTGTCGATATAGCTGAGCACACCGCCGGTATAGGGCGCAAAGCCCCAACCCAGGATCGAGCCTACATCGGCTTCACGCGGATCTTTTACAATGCCTTCGGCCATGCACCGGGCCGCCTCAATCGCCTGTGCGTACAAAATACGCTCTTTCAGATAGGCCGGGGTGGGCTGTTCGTCTTCGGGCAGAACACCGTTCAGCGCAAATTCCGAAAGACCGGGCCACAGGCGTTTTTTGCCATCTTCGCTGTAATCGTAAAAACCCTTGCCGTTTTTGCGACCCTTGCGATCGTATTTCTCGACCATGGCGATCAGGATTTGTGCCGTCGGGCCTTCGATGGCATCGGGGCCAAGATCGGCCTCGGTCTGTTTGATGATCTTGTAACCAAGGTCAATCGCCACCTCGTCCTGAAGGCTCAGCGGCCCCACTGGCATGCCGGCCATGCGGGCGGAATTTTCGATCAGTGCCGGCAATACCCCTTCGGAGAGGAGCGCCATGCCCTGTTCGATATAACGCATCACACAGCGATTGGCGTAAAAGCCACGGGTGTCTGAAACCACAATCGGGGTTTTCTTGATTTTGGTGACAAAATCAAGCGCCCGGGAAATGGCATAATCAGAAGTTTTATCGCCCACGATCAGCTCGACCAGCATCATTTTATGAACCGGCGAGAAGAAGTGAATGCCGATAAAGTTTTCCGGGCGCTTGCTGGCTTCGGCCAGGCCAGAGATCGGCAGGGTTGAGGTGTTGGAGCCAAAAACGGCATCCTCGCGCATGTGCTCTTCGGCCATTTTGGTGATTTTGGCTTTCAGCTCGCGGTTTTCAAACACCGCTTCGACTACCAGATCAACATCTTTCATGACGCTGTAATCGGTGGTGGGGGTGATGCGCGCCAAAATGGCATCGGCTTTGGCCTGATCCATTTTCTTGCGGCTCACCCGCTTGGCCAATTCTTTTTGCGCAAAGGCTTTGCCTTTTTCCGCACCGGCTATGTCTACATCGACCAGCGCCACTTCGATACCGGCCATGGCCGAGACATAGGCAATGCCCGCGCCCATAAAGCCCGCGCCGATCACGGCAATTTTGTTGATCGGACCTTTTTTCTGTCCCGCAGGTCGGGCACCGGCTTTATCCAGCGCCTGTTTGGACAGGAAAATCGAGCGGATCATATTGCGGCTTTCCGGGCGCTGCATCAGCTTGGTGAAATAGCGACATTCGATCCGCAGGCCGGCATCAATATCCACCTGCAGGCCTTCATATACGCACGACATGATATAGCGCTGGGCCGGATAATTGCCGTAGGTGTTTTTGCGGATCATCGGGGCAACGCCCATAAAGGTCTGTGCGCCTTTGGGGTGATAGGGGCCGCCGCCGGGAATGCGAAATTTTTCTTGATCCCAGGGTTGTTTGGCGTCCGGGTTGGCTTTCACCCAGGCTTTGGCCTTTTCAACCAGTTCTGCGCCCGGCGCGGTTTCATGGATAACGCCCAGGGCCAGTGCCTTGTCGGCATTGATCATTTTGCCCTGCATCATCAGGTCAAAGGCATTCATCGCCCCGATCAGACGAGGCAGACGCTGGGTGCCGCCGCCGCCGGGCAGCACCCCAACCATGGCTTCGGGCAGGCCGAGTTTGAGTTTCGGGTTATCCGAGGCCGCGATGCGGTAATGACAGGCCAGGGTGATTTCCAGACCACCGCCAAGTGCCAGCGCATTGATAGCCGCGGCCACTGGTTTGCCACAGGTTTCCAGCGAGCGGAAAATGTCATTGATCTTGAACAATTCCTTGTACAGTGCGGCACTGCGCTCGTCTTCGGACATTTTAGCCGCTTCGCCAAAAATGCTCCCAAGGCCGGAAAGATCGGCCCCGGCACAAAAGGAGTTATCCTTGCCCGACGTGATTACCGCGCCTTTGATGGCGTCATTGTCGGCAATCGTTTTGGTCACCTCGCCAATTTCGCCCAGTACTTCGGGTGAAAGTACGTTCATGGTGGCATCGGGGCTGTTAAAGGTAACCAGCGCAATGCCGTCCTTGTCGATATCAATCGTAAAATGTTTCATTATCTTCTGTCCTGACAGCTTATACGCGTTCAATAATGGTGGCGGTGCCCATGCCGCCGCCCACACACAGGGTGGCGAGGCCGGTTTGTTTGCCGGTGCGTTCCAACTCGTCCAGCACCGTGCCCAAAATCATCGCGCCCGTGGCGCCCAATGGGTGGCCCATGGCAATGGCGCCGCCATTGACATTCATAATGGCCGGGTCGATGTCAAAGGCCTGCATATGGCGCAAGACGACCGAGGCAAAGGCTTCGTTCAGCTCAAAAAGGTCGATGTCGCCAACTTCCATGCCGGCTTTTTTCAACGCCTTTTCGGTGACCGCAATCGGGCCGGTCAGCATGATGGTGGGTTCGGAACCGATGCTCGCCATGGAACGGAATTTGGCCCGTGGTTTCAGGCCGGCCTTTTCGCCGGCTTCTTTCGAGCCGATCAAAACGGCAGAGGCGCCATCAACAATGCCAGAGGAATTGCCGCCAGTGTGGACGAAATTGATATATTCCACCTCGGGGTATTTCTGAATGGCGACATTATCCAGACCAATAAATTCAGACAACGCTTGAAATGCAGAGTTCAGACCGCCTAGGCTTTGCATGTCGGTGCCCGGGCGCATGTGTTCGTCATGATCCAATATGGTCAGGCCTAGCTGGTCCTTGACGGGAACGACGGAGTTTTTGAACCGGCCTTCTTTCCACGCCTTGGCGGCGCGTTTCTGGCTCTCGACGGCATAGGCATCCACGTCATCGCGGGAAAAACCGTATTTGGTGGCAATCAGGTCGGCAGAAACCCCCTGGGGCACAATATTGTGATCAAAGGCAATTTCCGGGTCCACGCCCATGGCACCGCCGTCCGAGCCCATGGGCACGCGGCTCATGGCCTCTACGCCGCCGGCCACAACAAAGTCGGCCTCACCGCAAATGACTTTGGCGGCACCCAGATTACAGGCTTCCAGCGCGCTGGCGCAAAAGCGGTTGATCTGAAAACCAGCGGTGCTTTCGGCATAATTGGCATTGATCACGGCCGAGCGGGCAATATTGGCACCTTCTTCTCCAACCGGGGTCACGCAGCCCAAAATCACATCGTCGACCAGCGTGGTATCCAGACCATTGCGGTCGCGCACAGCTTCCAATTGCTGGGTGGCCAGTTGCAGCGCGGTAATTTCGTGCAAAGAGCCGTTTTTCTTTTTGCCCCGCGGTGTGCGGATGGCGTCATATATATAGGCTTCAGTCATTGGGGAGTTCTCCTGATTTTGAATTTCTTTCCATCCCTGCTTGGGGGGACGGTGGCGGCGAAGCCGATGGAGGGGGCGCTTTTCACAGCGACCTCGCAATCAACAGTTTCATGATTTCATTGGTGCCACCATAAATGCGTTGCACCCGGGCGTCGGTGAACATGCGCGCTATGGGGTACTCTTCCATATAGCCATAGCCACCAAAAAGTTGCAGGCATTCGTCCATCACCTTGCCCTCTACATCAGTGACCCAGTATTTGGCCATCGAAGCCGTGGTGGCATCCAGCTCGCCTTTGAGCAGGCGTTCGGCGCAATGATAGGTAAAGGTCTTGGCCACAGTTGCCATGGTCTTGCATTCAGCCAGTTTGAACTGGGTGTTCTGAAACGCAATGATCGGCTTTTTAAAGGCGTGACGTTCTTTGACGTAGGCTATGGTTTCGCGCAGCGCATGTTCCATGGCGGCCACGGCCTGTACCGCAATGTTCAGGCGTTCCTGGGGCAATTGATCCATCAGCTGGTAAAAGCCCTGGCCCTCTTCGGTGCCCAAAAGTGCGTCCGCGGGCAGCTCCACATCATCAAAGAACAGCTCACTGGTGTCTTGGGCGTGATTGCCGATTTTATCAAGATTACGGCCGCGCTTGAAACCATCAGCATTATCGGTTTCGACCACCATCAACGAGACGCCCTTGGCCCCATCTTCGCCGGTCTTGGCCACCACGATCACCAGATTGGCGGTGCCGCCATTGGTGATAAAGGTTTTCTGTCCGTTCAGCACATAGCCATTGCCGGTCTTTTTGGCGGTGGTGCGGATGCCTTGCAGGTCTGAGCCGGCGCCCGGTTCGGTCATGGCGATGGCGCCCACCATTTCACCAGAGGCCAGCTTGGGTAGCCATTTTCGTTTTTGCTCTTCGGTGCCGTAATGCAAGATGTAGGGGGCGACGATGGCATTGTGCAGCGAAATGCCAAAGCCATCGACCCCGGCGCGGTGCAGCTCTTCCATAATGATCATTTCATGGCGGTAATCACCACCGGCGCCGCCATATTCTTCGGGCATGGAGGCACACAGAAGCCCCATGGCCCCGGCCTTGGTCCAGGCATCGCGATCCACAATGCCCTGCTTGCGCCATTTCTCTGATAGAGGTGCGCATTCGCGCTCGTAAAAGCCATAGGTGGCATCGCGGAAGATATTGATATCTTCTTCGGTGTACCAGGCGGGAAGGGGAAAATCCAAAGCTTCAGACATATCAGAACTCACTCGCATCAAGGGCCATAAGATTTTCAGCACCGGCTTCTACCCGGACCAGATGCATGGCCGATTGCGGCAGGATATGGCTCAGAAAAAACGCCCCGGTTTTCAGCTTAGTGGCGTAAAACGGCTCTTTGTCCTTTTTGGCAATCGCCACCTTGGCCATTTTTGCCCACATGTATGAAAGCGCGGTCAGGGCAAAAAGGTGCAGGAAGTCATGGCTGCCTGCGCCGGCATTATCAAAGTTAGAAAGGGAGTTTTCCATCAGCCAGGTGGTGGCCGTGTTCAGACGTTCGCGCGCTGTGCGCAGGCCTTCGACAAAGGGTTTCAGTTCTGCATCCCCATCATTCTCGGCGATAAAGGCATCCAGTTCGCCCAGGAAGGTCATGATCGGGCGGCCACCATGCATGGCCAGTTTGCGGCCCACCAGGTCCAGCGCCTGCACGCCATTGGCGCCCTCGTAAATCATGCCGATGCGCGCATCGCGCACAAATTGGGACATGCCCCATTCTTCGATATAGCCATGGCCGCCATAAATCTGTTGGGCGTTGGTGGCATTGTGATAACCACGATCGGTCAGGTACGCTTTGATCACCGGGGTCATCAGCGCCATATAATCACCGGCCTTTTCACGTACCTTTTCGTCAGGGCTAAGGTCTTCCAGATCGCCGTGCAGGGCCGTCCAGTACAGGAACGCCCGGCAGCCTTCGGTGATGGATTTATGTTCCAGCAACATGCGGCGTACATCGGGGTGAACAATAATGGGGTCTGCCGGGCCATCGGGGTTTTTCGGCCCCGTGAGCGAGCGGCCCTGAAGGCGCTCATTGGCATAGGTCACCGCGTTCTGATAGGAGGCCTCTGCCTGACACAATCCCTGCATCCCCGTGCCAAGGCGGGCGGCATTCATCATTACAAACATCAGGCGCAGGCCCTTGTTTTCTTCGCCGATCAAGAAGCCGGTGGCATCATCAAAGTTCATGGTGCAGGTGGAATTGCCGTGAATGCCCATTTTGTGTTCGATGGAACCACAGGTCACGCCATTGCGTTCCCCAAGGGAGCCATCATCATTCACCATTACCTTGGGCACGATGAAGAGCGAGATGCCCTTGGTACCCGCCGGGGCGCCTTCGATACGGGCCAGCACCATGTGAATGATGTTATCGGTCAGGTCATGTTCACCGGACGAGATAAAGATTTTCTGTCCGGTAATTTTATAGGTGCCGTCTGGCTGGGGGACGGCCTTGGTTTTCAAAAGCCCCAGATCCGTGCCGCAATGGGGTTCGGTCAAATTCATCGTGCCGCCCCACTCACAGGTGGTCATTTTGGGCAGGTATTTCTGTTTTTGCTCGTCCGTGCCGCCGGCCAATATGGCCTCGACCGCGCCGCGGGTCAGGCCCGGATACATGGCAAAGGCGGTGTTGGCGGTGCTCATCATTTCGGAAACCGCAATGCCCAGCACATTGGGTAGGCCCTGGCCGCCAAATTCAGGCTCGGCCCCCAAAAGCGGCCATCCATTTTCAACAAACTGATCAAAGGCTTCCTTAAAGCCTGGCGGCGTGGTTACCGAGCCGTCCTCATGACGTACACAGCCGACTTGATCTCCAACCTGATTTAAGGGCTGCAGAACTCCTTCGGCGAATTTGGCCGCTTCGTCCAGAATGGCATCGGCCAGATCACGCGGGGCTTCGGAAAATTTTGGCAGCTCATCATACTGGCCAATTTCCAGCACTTCATGGAGCAAAAACTGCATGTCGCGAACAGGGGGGGTATAGCTTGGCATGGGGGTCTCCTAAGGGTCCTAATGTTCCAACCGGGCGCGGGCCAAAGCCTCGAACGCACGGGCGCGTGATTTCAATTCTTCCGAGGGTTCCAGATCGGCCTGGCGAGCTTCCATCCAGGCGCAGCCGGCTTCCAGCTCTTCAATGGCACCTTCAATATCGCGGCGTTGTTGTTTCAATACTTCGATACGGGCGCGAAACCGCTTCATCCAGACGCCCAGATGTTGTGGGCTGCCTTTGGTGATGGATTCAAGGTCCAGCATTTCGCGGATTTCTTCAAGACTGAACCCCACCCGTTTGCCCCGCAAAATCAGGCGCAGGCGCGCCCGGTCTGTGGCGGAAAATACGCGGGCCTGACCATGGCGGGCCGGGTTCAGCAAACCTTTATCTTCGTAAAAGCGCAAAGCTCTGGCGGTGACGGAAAACTCTTCCGCCAGTTCAGAAATCGTCCAGGTTCTGGATGCGTTTGAAGGCATAAAGGACTTGTATATAACGCTTACGTTAACGTCAAGTAACAAGTCATTAATCTTTGGTTGCCCCCCGCATAAAGTTGTGGATAGAGTGCCTTCATGACCGCACCAAAACTCACCCATCGTTTGGCCAAAAAGGCAGATTTGCCGGCGCTGCATGTGTTGATGAACCGTGCCATATCTGCGTTTTTGCCGGATTTTCTGTCACCAGAACAGGTCGAGGCCAGTTTCGAAATTATGGGCGTGGATTCCCGTCTGGTGGCCGACGGCACCTATTTCATGGTGTTCGACGGGGATGCCCTGGCCGGATGCGGTGGCTGGTCCCGGCGCGAAACCCTGTTCGGCGGGGATCATACGTCGGGCCGCAATCCGCGCCTTTTGGATCCAGCCAAGGAGGCCGCGCGGGTGCGCGCCATGTATACTGATCCGGATCATGGACGCAAAGGGGTGGGGAAGCTGATCCTTGCCCTGTGCGAGGAGGCTGCCCGGGCCGAGCATTTCACCCGTGTGGAGCTGGCCGCCACCGCCGCTGGTGTGCCGCTTTATAAGGCCTGCGGCTATCAACCCATCCGCGCCTGGGACGAGATCACCAGCAAGGGCGTGCCCGTGCCTTTGGTGCTGATGGGCAAAGCGGTATAGACATTCATTTCCACATCACAATGAGGCTCGGCCTGCGCCGTCGTGGGCACGGACTCCCACCATCGTCGTGCGTCGGCTTGACCGGCGCATCCCTAGGGAAAATCAGCATGTGTTGATCCTCACTATGGACCCTCTGGCCAAGCCAGAGGGCGACACGCAAGGGGTGACGCACTCGTTTCAGCACGTGGGCACTCATTTTCACGCATGGCCATACGAGATAGTTCCCTTCGAAAGTCACACAGGATAGGCGCATAACATTTATTTATCCAACACCCTGCCCGGTGCCCCATAATAGACAGGCTTCAACCCGGGGAAGGCATTTTCCGGAGCGGCCTGAAATGTGGTTGAAAGCCGGTTACCTAAACCCGTGTGATAACGCAGCACGGAAGACTGTGGCGCGCCTGTTCCTCGTTGCGGATTAAACTCCATGGTTGGCGTGAAAAATACCGATGTGGGGCGATGATTGATCGCTCAGTAAAAAGAAAGATACGCGGTTATTCATGGCCCCGCATCTTCCCCATTCTTTTAGCCGGGCGCGGTGCAGGCGGTCCGGGCAAAACGCCTGCAAAAACTCTAAAGTGTTTTGGTGCCAGGAACGGCGCTGGGCTTGATTTTGTGATCCCGGTTAAAGTTTTTCCCACGCTTCTCCCTTGACTCACTGCCCCGGCTTACCTACCTCCCTCGTGCATTAGCAGCCGGGGCATGAGAGTGCTAACAGCGCTCTTTCGGGCTGTTAATCTGGTTTTATTTATGGACAAGCAATTCGGAGACGATTGATATGACATTCCGTCCTTTGCACGACCGCGTGCTCGTTAAGCGGATCGAAGAAGAAGAAAAGACGGCTGGCGGGATTATTATCCCCGACACGGCCAAAGAAAAACCCCAGGAAGGCGAAGTGATCGCGGTTGGCGATGGTGCCAAGGATGAATCCGGCAAGGTTACGCCACTGGACGTCAAGGTCGGTGATCGCATCCTGTTTGGCAAATGGTCCGGCTCTGAAGTGACCTTGAACGGAGAAGAGCTGTTGATCATGAAAGAATCCGACATTCTGGGCATTTTGGGCTAAGCGCATCGCGCTTCTCCACACCCTCCACACTTAGATTACGAATAGGAAATTCCAATGGCTGCTAAAGAAGTACTCTTTGAAGCTGCGGCGCGCGATCGTTTGCTGCGCGGCGTCGACATTCTTGCCAATGCGGTAAGAGTTACCCTGGGCCCCAAAGGCCGTAATGTTGTTCTGGACAAATCTTTTGGCGCACCACGCACTACCAAGGACGGTGTGACCGTTGCCAAAGAAATCGAGCTGGAAGACAAGTTTGAAAACATGGGCGCACAAATGCTGCGCGAAGTGGCCTCCAAGGCCAATGATGTTGCCGGTGACGGCACCACCACCGCCACGGTGTTGGCCCAATCCATTGTGACCGAAGGCATGAAGCGTGTTGCCGCTGGCATGAACCCGATGGATCTGAAACGTGGCGTTGACGCCGCCGTTGCCGAAGTCATCAAGGACATCGTCAACAAGGCCAAAAAAGTCAAAACCAATGAAGAGATTGCGCAAGTAGGTTCCATCTCTGCCAATGGCGAAACCGAAATTGGCGACATGATTGCCAAGGCCATGGACAAGGTTGGCAATGAAGGCGTGATCACGGTTGAAGAAGCCAAATCGCTGGAAACCGAACTGGAAGTCGTTGAAGGCATGCAGTTTGATCGCGGTTATCTGTCGCCTTACTTCATCACCGACCCGGACAAGATGATCTCCGTCATGGAAGATCCGCTGATCCTGCTGCACGAGAAAAAGCTCTCTAACCTGCAAGCCATGCTGCCCATTCTGGAAAGCGTTGTGCAGGCCTCTCGTCCGCTGATCATTATTGCCGAAGACATTGAAGGCGAAGCCCTGGCGACCCTGGTGGTCAACAAGCTGCGCGGTGGTCTGAAAATTGCCGCCGTAAAGGCGCCTGGTTTTGGCGATCGTCGCAAGGCCATGCTGGAAGACATTGCCATTCTGACCGGTGGTCAGGTGATTTCCGAAGATCTGGGGATCAAGCTGGAAAATGTCACCATGGACATGCTTGGTTCGGCCAAGAAAGTGTCGATCACCAAAGACGACACCACCATTGTTGATGGTGCCGGTGATAAAGACGGCATTGAAGGGCGTATCGCTCAAATCCGCCGTCAGATCGAAGATTCGACCTCCGATTACGACAAGGAAAAACTGCAGGAACGTCTGGCCAAGCTGGCTGGCGGGGTTGCGGTGATCAAGGTTGGCGGTGCCACCGAGATCGAAGTGAAAGAACGCAAAGACCGCGTCGAAGATGCCCTGAACGCCACCCGCGCTGCGGTGGAAGAAGGCATTGTGCCGGGCGGTGGCTCTGCCCTGCTGCGGGCTTCAAAACACATTGACGTTAAAGGCGACAATGATGACCAGAAAGCTGGTATCGATATTGTTCGCCGGGCTCTGCAGGCGCCGGTTCGCCAGATCGCGCAAAACGCCGGGGCCGAAGGCTCCATTGTTGTGGGTCGTATCCTCGATTCAAAAAGCGCCAGCTTTGGCTATGACGCGCAAAACGATGCCTATGTGGACATGGTCGAAGCCGGGATCATTGACCCGGTCAAGGTTGTGCGTTCTGCCCTGCAAAACGCCGCCTCCGTTGCCGGTCTGATCATCACCACCGAAGCGGCTGTGGCCGATGCACCCAAAAAAGATGGCGGTGCAGCTGGCGGCGGCATGCCTGACATGGGTGGTATGGGCGGAATGGGTGGCATGGGCGGCATGATGTAATCATGACGTTCTGACCATTTGGTCCAGACAATTAAAGGGGGCGGTGCCAGTAATGGTACCGCCCTTTTTAATGTCCAATCTGTAACTTGCGTTGCAAATAAATTATTGTTATTCGATATGAGCTGGGGAGCGCAAAGAGAAAAATCTGGAGCGCTCGATGAAGAAATTTTTTATACTGACCGGATCGGTTCTGGCCATTGCCGGTGCGGCTCATGCCGGTGCAAAGCATGATCATGGCTATGATATGTATGTGATTGCTGATGAGGGTGCCGACAGTACGGTCTATGTGGTCACCCATGCCCGCGATATTGCCGCCATCGAAGTCTTTGATGATGAAAAAGCTCACTGGATGAAAGGTCGTGCCGCGCTAAGCGCAATTGCCAGTGCGCAGAACCTTTATGGGCCAGCCGAGGCCGCCAGGGACAAGGGGTTTGAGTTCAAGGTCAAAGATGACGATGTGCGCATTTCCTTCCCGGTGCTGTTTTTCAAACACATTTCCATTCATGCCAATGATGATAGTGGTGCGCGGGTGAACATTACCTCGAAAAACGGGGAAGGCGATGTGTTTGTACGTGCCAATGATGACGGGGCCTTTATTACCATTGCCGATGCCAGCGCCAAGGATGCCCGCAGTTTTATTGATGATATTGACGATATCTCGAAGACGGTACGCCGGAAAATGAAAAAAGAGGTGGGGTTGGATTAGGTCCGACCCTAGCCAAAGGCGAACGAGACCAGCAGGCCAAACATATTGGTGTTGATGCCGCTTTGTGATGTGCGTTTCCAGCCGGCTTCGAACGCCAGGTTATGAGGCAGATTATGCCCGATCGAGAACTGGACCTGATAGATGTCGGGACTGCTGGGCAGGGCGGTTTTATTATTGACCGTACGGGATGAGTAATCAGCAGAAACAGACCAGTCATTCCTGGACAGGCTGGCCCCCAGTGTGCTGATGGTCACTTCATGGTGTAATTGCCCATCCGCGTGCCAGAGGTGCGAAGCCTCGGCAATGAGGGCCATTTCGTAACCGTCCCCCAGCTCATGATCATAGGTCATGCCACCCACCATGCCTTTTTCCCGGCGGGCATTGCCCACATCGGCCCCCTGGCTGCGAAGCGCAAAATGATAGGCAAATCCCGACAGGCCCGGCATATCCATACCATCCAGGGCAATGGCAAATGATGAAAGCCCCTGTGTATTGGCCACGCCGCCATCATCATGGTGTACATGGCCGCGGCGGGTAAAAAGGGAATCGCTAAGAAAGCTGGTGTCCGAGCGATACAGGCTGGCGGACAAGATGTGTTCGCCATAATGGCCTGCCCCCAATACCCCCCCCAAGTTGACATCTGCTCCAAAGCCAACCCGTTCGGTCAATTGGTACTCTTCGGCAAACTCTGTTCCATACAGCCCCGGCGCCATATCCCAGGCCAGGCCAAAAACCGGGTCTATCTTGCCTGCAAAGAGGGTGAAATGATCGCGGGTGTATTGCACCATAAGGGTTTCTGCATACAGGCCTTGGGCGGACAGATATTGCGAATCTGATGGTCCCCTTACTGGCTCATACACCAGTGTGCTTTCCAGACTGAAGCCATTATCAAGACGCAGGCCCAACGCCAACTCGGAAGTATTGCTCAGCGTATCGATTGCGTCCGTTCCGGTTTGTGCATCATATTGAAATTCAACCACACCGGCGACTGATAAACGCAGGGGCAGCTCTTCTGCCCCTGCCAGTTCCGGTATAAACAGCGCCAAAATGCACGCGCACAAACGCCCCCAAGCCGTCATCGTCTTCCACCCCGTTTTCCGGTTTGATACCGGTTTTTTTGATCTTTATTTTGGAAGGACCGTAGGCGGTTAAGGTTGAATTCTCGCTAAAAGCCTTGGTAAAAATTGTCTGAAAGGCAGCGTTTGAATTGTAAGAATTTAAGAGGGTTATGGCTTTTTTGCCCCGCGGGGGAGAGAGCCACTAAGGGAGACCGCAAAGGGTACAGCAAAGGTCAGCACCACCTTCCACCATACCGGTTCAAACGGCCAGAGCCGTTCCCATTGATTGATCAGGGTCAATAGTGGGCCGACAATCAGCATGGTGACAAAGGCGCGGTGCAGGCACCAACGGACATGGGGAGTGAGCAGTTTATTCATCACATGCTGGTTTAGCCGGTTTTTCACAGAGGAAAAGGTGTTGCATTGATATTATCGCTTTTCCCAAAACACCACAGACCCTAGATTAGTGTAATCTGTAGAGGAATTTATTATGACCTATGTTGCGCCCGTTCGGGATCTGCGTTTCATTCTGGAAGATGTACTCTCATTGGAAAGCCTGACCGATACAGGCGCTTTTGAAGACCTGTCTTCGGATCTGACGGCGGCCATTTTGGAAGAAGGGGGCAAGTTTTGCGCCGGCGTGCTGGCCCCTCTTAACCACAGCGCCGATCAGTTTGGTACCCAGTTCAGCGATGGAGAGGTGATCACCGCCCCGGGTTTCAAAGAGGCCTATGCGCAATTTGTGCAGGGCGGCTGGCAGGGACTTTCCTTTGCCGAGGCCGATGGCGGGATGGGGCTGCCAGGGGCCCTGGGCGTGGCTTTTCAGGAAATGCTGCAATCGGCAAACATGGCCTTTGGCCTTGGCCCTATGCTGACAATGGGCGCGCTGGAAGTGCTCAGCCATGTTGGCACGGAGGAGCAACGCGCCCTGTATTTGCCTCGCCTGATGAGTGGAGAGTGGTCTGCCAGCATGAATTTGACCGAGCCCCAGGCCGGATCGGATGTGGGGGCCTTGCGCACTATGGCCAAGCCGGCGGGTGATGGTTCCTGGCTGATTGACGGGCAAAAGATTTTTATTACCTGGGGTGAGCATGATTGCACTCCCAATATTATCCATCTGGTGTTGGCCCGGACCCCGGATGCTCCGGCAGGTACCAAGGGACTGTCCCTGTTTTTGGTACCCAAATTTCTGTTGGATGATGCGGGCGAGCCGGGGCCACGCAATGACGTGCGCGCCATTGGTGTGGAACACAAATTGGGCATTCATGCCAGCCCCACCTGTGTCATGGAATATGGCGGTAATGGGGGCGCAAAAGGCTGGTTGATTGGCAATGAGGGCCAGGGCATGGCGATGATGTTCATAATGATGAACTCGGCACGCCTGAATGTCGGGGCCCAAGGGGTTGGTATCGCAGAACGGGCCTATCAACAGGCCCTATCATACGCCCGTGAACGTACCCAGGGCCGGGCGGTCAACACCCCGGATTATCCTGCGGCCATTATTCACCATCCGGATGTACGCCGTATGCTGATGACCATGAAAGTGAAAATCGCTGCCGCGCGCTCCATTTGTCTGGCCTGTGCCATGGCGGCTGACCAGGCCGCTCATACAAAGGACGAAGAGGCCGCAAAGCGTGCCAGGGCCCGTGAGGAATTACTGACGCCTTTGGCCAAAACCTATGGCTCGGAAGTCGGGGTCGAGGTCAGCTCGCTGGCGCTGCAGGTGCATGGTGGCATGGGCTATATCGAAGAGACCGGCGCAGCTCAGCATTATCGCGATGCCCGGATCACTCCAATCTATGAAGGCACCAATGGCATTCAGGCCATCGATCTGGTTGGGCGCAAGCTGAACATGATGGGCGGCCAGCCGATGAGCGACCTGATCGCGGAGATGCGTCAGGCCGTTAGCGATTGTGCCAAGTCTGACCACGACGACCTTCCTGCTATTGGGGCTCGCCTTGAGGCAGCGGTCGATACACTGGAAGACGCTACGCAATGGCTGCGCGATCCGGCGCGTGACAAGGCCGACGTGCTGGCGGCGGCAACCCCGTACCAAAGTCTCGTCTGTGATACCGTTGGTGGTTATTTTCTGGCGCAGGGGGCACTGGCGGCCGGGCGTCTGCTGGAAGCGGGACAGGAAGAAGACTTTGCCAGAGATCGGATCATCCTGGCTCATTATTTTGGGGAAACGGTGCTGAGCGCCATTCCCGGTAAAACCGGGGATATTTTTGCCGGGGCTACTTTACTCTTTGCCATTTCCGAGGCAGGTCTGGGGGCATGAGCTTTTACAACCGCCATATCATGCCGCGTTTTGTCAATCTGGCTTGTTCCTCGGGCCAGATGAAAAAAATACGATCTAAAACCGTACCCATGTCCGAGGGCCGGGTTCTGGAAATCGGATTTGGTTCGGGGCACAATCTGCCATTTTTGAACCCGGATAAAATCGAACATTATTGGGCGCTGGAACCGGATGAGCAAATCCGCAAACTGGCACAAAAACGCTTGCAGGATTCGCCCCTTAGTCCAGAGTTTTTGGGGCTTGAGGCCGAGGCCATCCCGTTGGAGGATGATAGCGCCGATACGGTACTGATCACCTTTACCATGTGCACCATCCCGCTGGTTGAAAAGGCGCTGGGTGAAATG
>WFTT01000001.1 GCA_015485335.1 Robiginitomaculum sp. | reverse complement strand
ATCCATGATCATGCGTGTGCTTCGATATTTTCTGGCTCTTTTACTTGTTTTGCCCGGGGTTGGGCCGGTGCACTCCGAAGAGCTGCGCACCTCCCCCATTGCGGTGCTCGAATTGTTCACCAGTCAGGGCTGCGCGTCGTGTCCGCCGGCGGATGAGCTGATAGCGGAACTCCGGGAGCGCAAGGATCTGGTGGTGCTGGCCTATCATGTGGATTATTGGGATTACATTGGCTGGGCCGATACTTTCGGCAGCCAGGAAAACTCAGATTTCCAGCGCTCCTATGCCGCAAGCTGGGGCAAGAACCGAATTTACACCCCCCAAATGGTGATCAACGGCTCCGTTGATGTGGTTGGTTCGCGCCGGGCCGAGGTTGATGACGCCATAGACAAGGCGACTTTGCCGCTGCGGGTGCGCATGGGGTACAAGGATGGCATCCTTGAAATCGGGGTCAATGCCGCCATCGGGCTGCCCGAATCCTCGATCTGGCTGGTGACTTTTCGCAGTGAAGCAAATGTTGAAATCGAGCGCGGTGAAAACCGGGGGCATTCGGTAAATTATGTTCAGATTGTCACTTCCCGGCAGGTTCTGGGCATGTGGGATCCGGCCACGGGTGCCGACCTGAAACTGCAGCTTAGCGATGTGCTTGGCGGGGACAGCGATGGGTTGGCGGTGATCATACAACAGCAATATGACGGACTGCCCGGCCCCATTCTGGGTGCGGCCATGATTGAAATGTAGATAATGTCTCCCAAATTCCATATCGATTTGACCGGCGCGCCTTCAAGTCCGGCAAATCTGGCAAATATGGAGTGATCCGGGGGGCAAGAAGAATCTTGTTGATCAAAACCGAACTGATCAACATTATAGCGGGGTGGCCGGCTCATGGGCGTCATGGTTTGGGGGCTCTATCGGCCCTTGAGCCGGCCTCTGGAGGCTATGGACATTTTGATAGATGGTCATTTTGTCGCAACAAGGGAAATAATGTGACCGAATTGGGAAGATTTTTTGGTTTCTTCCGCCTCAATGTCCGTTTCCAATCCCTTTGGACCGTATCATGTTTTGAAACGAATCAAAACATGGGTCTAATCCTTTGTTTAAGCGTGCCATTTATCCGATAACCGGTACCCACTTATCGGTGACACGCTCTAGCCAGTCCCTTTTTACCATTGTGCCCCCTTGCAGTAATTGCAAATCCCCGCAATCATGATCCCGTGTTGTCAGGGAGCGGGTGTTGCGCATGAATAAATCCGTTGCGGGCGGTAAAGGTGCCGGGATGTCGGTGGTGCGTTATGCAAGGCCTGAGGAGAACAAGGCGTCTGTTTCACCAGGACGGCGGCCAGAACGGGTGAGTTTTACCCGCAGTGAATTGACCAGTCTGCTCCATCTTTATGGGCGCCGGGTTTCTGAGGGTGCGTGGTGCGACTATGCCATGGATTTTCTGCACGACCGGGCGATGTTCTCCATCTATCGCGCCAACTCGGCACATCCGATCTATGTGGTGGAAAAAAACCCGCGATTGCAACGCAAACAGGGCCAATATCTTGTGACCAGCCACACCGGGCGGGTTCTCAAGCGCGGGCAGGTCCTCTCACAGGTATTGCGGGTGCTGGAGGGGCGGCTGGCGCTGGTGAAATAGAACCTGTCAGGTCCTTTTTTTTAAAGCATGTCATTTATCCGATAACCAGCCCGCCGGCGTGAGGCACAACAAAGCCCGCCGGCGTGAGGCATAACAAGCCTGCCGGCGCGAGGCTGACAGGTACCCACCTATCGCATGACACGCTCTAAAGTTTGAGCTGCATATGCACAATGGCGTGCCACTTGTTGAATTTGAACCCGAGCTCGGGAAATTCCCCCAGAACTTCAAATCCGAACTTTTTGTGAAGGGCGATGGAGTTTTTGGTTCCTGCGGTAATGATGGCGACCATCTGGTTGAAGCCGGATTTTCTGGATTGCACAATCAATTCCCCCAGCAATTTACTGCCCACGCCCCGCCCCGCCGCCTCGGGAAGCAGATAGATGGCGTTCTCGCAGGTAAACCGGTAGGCAGCCCGGGGGCGGAAGGTTGAGGCATAGGCAAAGCCGACTACTTCCTTGTGTGTTTCAGCGACAAGAACCGGATGGTGCGCGGCGGTCATGGTGTCAAATTTTTCTCTGATTGCCTCTTCACCGGGTGCTTCAGTATCGAAGGTAACAGCGGAATTTTGCACATAATGGGCATAAATTCCGGCGATGGCGGCAGCATCGCTTTGCTGATAGGGGCGCAGGGAAATGCCAGAGGAAATATCAGGGGAATTGGCGGATGTTGAAGAGGTCATGTTTACACCGTCTTTAAAAAAACCGGGGCCACAACCCGGATTGGATTGCGGCCCCGATGAAGCTCAATAAATCTGGACGGGTCAGTTGCGGTTGCCGAACAGGCGCAACAGCATCAGGAACAGGTTGATGAAATCCAGATAAAGGGTCAAAGCGCCCATGATCGACTTCTTGCCCATGACTTCAGAACCATCAAGCTCGTTATATATTTCCTTGATCTTCTGGGTGTCATAGGCGGTCAGCCCGACAAAGATCAGCACGCCCAGCACCGAGATGCCAAAGGCCAGCGCCGAGGATTGCAGGAATATATTGACCACCATGGCGATGATGATGCCGATCAGGCCCATCATCAGGAACGAACCCATGGCTGTCAGGTCGCGCTTGGTGGTGTAGCCATAAAGGCTCATGGTGCCAAACATTGCCGCGGTGATGAAGAACACCCTTGCGATGGATGTTCCGGTATAGACCAGAAAGATCGAGGACAGGGAAAGTCCCATTACGCTGGCAAAGGCCCAGAAAGTAAGCTGGGCGGTGGCAAATTTCATCTTGTTGATGCCAAAGGACAGCACCAGCACGAAGGCAAGCGGGGAGAGCATGACCACCCATTTCAGGGGGCTTGTGTAAAGCAATACACCAAGCTGGGTCAGCATCATGCCGTTGGGCGCCTGGGCGGCGGCGGCGGCATTATCCGTGGTCACAGCCATGCTAAAGGCCAGGTAGGCGATGACGCCGGTAATGGCCAGACCAACGCCCATATAATTGTAGACCCGCAGCATATAGGTGCGCAGGCCCTCATCGATGACCGCGGCTGAGCCGGTGCGGGTATTCAGGGACTGACGGTCGAATTGTGCCATGTTCAAAACCTCTTGGATGACAGAAATATCAATTTGCCATGTGCAAAGCCAAATCGATGTGCAACTCACATGGCAATTTCGTCGCTAATATGGCGACAGGGGGCCACCAATTCAAGTGCTCCGCTGAATTGTATTGCTGGCAGGGGTGCGAAAACCGGGTTGGAAAAATCGCTTCGGGCGGGAAAGTGAGCCGGTGCGCTTCACAACATGAACACAAAATGAACGAAGAATTCAGGCGGCAATCAGGCTGAACATGCCACAAGTGTTGACATCAGAACGAAAACGCCAGCGGGAGACAGAGCCATGCGTTATGTTTACGGAACAAATGCCAGCGAAACCATTACAGCCAATGCCTATGACAGTTTCACCATCTATGGTTATGGCGGCAATGATACGCTGACCGGATACAATTATGATGATTTCATTTCCGGGGGCACCGGAAATGACGCCATCTATGGTCTTGGCGGCAATGATGCCCTGGATGGCAATGATGGCAATGACTGGATCTATGGTGGTCTGGGCAATGACCTGATCAATGGCGGTAATGGCAGCGATCTGTTGTTTGGCGATGCCGGCGACGATGAATTGTATGGCGGTGCGGGCAACGATACCATGCGCGGCGGGTCGGGCAATGATGATATGTTCGGTGATGGTGGCCGCGACAACATGAAGGGCGGCACGGGCAATGACACGCTGGTGGGGGGTGCGGGCAAGGACGTGCTCAAGGGCCAGGGTGGCAATGATGACATGTATGGGGGGTCAGGCAAGGACAAATTGATCGGCGGGGGGGCCACCGACTGGCTGTACGGCCAAAACGGCAATGACAAGATCAAGGGCGGCGCCGGCGGCGATCTGATTGTGGGCGGTACCGGTAATGACAAGCTTTGGGGAAATGGGGGCGCTGATCTCTTTCAATTCGCCAACGGCAGTGGCTGGGACATTATCGAGGATTTCTCTCTTGGTGGCGGCGACCGCATCAAGCTTGATTTTGCCGGATTGAACAATTTTGCTCAACTTCAGGGACTGCTCAGCCAGAACGGGTCTGACACGGTTATCAATCTGGGCGGCGACCAGCTGCTGTTGTCCAACGTGAACATGAACAATCTGAATGCCGGAGATTTTATCTTCGTATAAGGAGTACGCCCCTTCCCGAAATGCCAGCCGGTGCTGCAGGATCAGTTCAAGAAAGATCCCGCTGGCGCCGGTTTGCTTTTGTTTCAACTGAACGGCTTTGCCTGAACGTTAAGACTTCCTTTAGCACGTGGCATCAAAAGGGATGGAAAACTGTCGGCCCGCGCCAAATTGCCGACAAAATTGGCGCTAATGTCGCTTTTGATTCAAATGCCATATGTCTTTGCAGCTTGGTAACCATGTTTTGCAACAATGGCGCTCTGGCTCATTCTATCTCAATCAAGAGGAAAAACGGCGATGCTTTCCAAAACCCGAGGGAATTTTGCCCGTATGCTTGCTGGTGCCCTGTTTCTGGCCCCCCTTCTTCTCCCGCTTGGGGTGAGCAATGCGCAAGCGCAGGAGGTTGAAGAGCTGGGCACGTACCGGTTCTGGACGGCCTGGAAAGGCTCTGATGCCAATGGGGTGATCTGCTATATTTCCAGCCAGCCTCAGGATTCCAAACCCACGAACGTCAATCGTGACCCCATCCACTTTCTGGTGATCAACCGCAAGGGTCTGGGCACCAAAAACGAAGTGCAGACGCTGGTGGGTTATCCTTTGCGCACCGGCTCGACCCCCGAAGCAAGTATCGATGGTCGCGGCTTTGACATGGTTGTGGAAGGCTCAGCGGCCTGGCTGGCCAGTGCCAGCGACGAGGGCACCTTCGTGGCGGCGATGAGAGCAGGCTCGGAAATGGTGGTCAAGGCGGTATCCCAGCGCGGCACCAACACCACCGATACCTATTCACTTCTGGGGGTGACCGCAGCGCTGGAAAAAATTGAAACGGCCTGTAATTGACCTCCAAGTACGCAGAACGCGACCGTTCATAATGAAGTCATTGATCAGAACCATCATGGTGGCGGCGCTGGTGTCCATTTCCGGCATCGGTATGGCGCAATCCGTTCAGGTTCTGGGCGATCACCGCGACTGGTCTTCCTATAGTGCCAATGACGGCTCCGGCATCATCTGTTTTTCCACCGCCAAGCCGGACAAGACCGAGCCGGTGCCGGATGGTTATGACGAAGCGCGCATTTATATAACGCACCGCCCCTCGCAGGGAATTCGCAACGAGTTCAATTTGATAGCAGGTTATGAGTTCGAGCCGGAAAGCATGGCAACTCTCAAGATCGGGGGCCAGACCTTCGATCTGTTTACCCAGCTTGATTCTGCCTGGCTCAAGGATCTCTCCCAGGCCAACGCACTGGTTTCTGCCATTCGTTCGGGTGCCACGCTCATTGTTGAGGGCGTTTCGGCCAACGGCATCAAGATTACCCAGACCTTCTCCCTGTCCGGCTCGACCGCGGCCTCGCGCTCCATTGATGCAGCCTGCTGAGGGCTGGCGCTGCACTCATATCAGATTGATGTAATGCTTATTGATGTTTTCTTGGCGGCGGTGCAATGCCTATGATAGGAGGCGCATGCAACAACGCCCCTCAGCAAGACAGAAAGCCCGATGATGGCTGTTTCACTTGATATTCAGTCCCAGATAAACAGCGGCAGCGGGAAGCCTGTTTCCGAAAGTTTTGCCCCGGACCTCATCGGACTGGACCGCAATGGCATTGCCCTTGAGCTTGAAAAGCTGGGTTTGGACGCTCGCGAAATCCGTATGCGTACGGGCCAGTTATGGAACTGGATTTATGTCAACGGCGTTACCGATTTCGAGCGGATGACCAATATTTCCAAGCCCGCACGAGAAGTATTTTCCAACCATTTTACCCTGCGTCGCCCCGAAATAGTTTCCGAACAGGTATCAACGGATGGAACCCGCAAGTGGCTGTTCCGCTTTACCGACCCCGCCCATCCGGCTTTGCCCCCGGTGGATGTGGAAACGGTCTATATTCCTGAGCCGGGCCGGGGCACGCTTTGTGTTTCCTCCCAGGTCGGATGTACGCTCAATTGCAGTTTTTGCCATACCGGCACACAGGCGCTGGTGCGCAATCTGACGGCGGGGGAAATTATCGGCCAACTCCTGATGGCGCGCCAGATGCTGGGGGATTTTCCCGGCGGCACACGGCCAGACAACGGACTGGTGCCCGGAGGGGAAACCCGGGCCATCACCAATGTGGTGATGATGGGCATGGGCGAACCACTTTATAATTTTGAACAGGTAAAAACAGCTCTGCTTATCGCTTCGGATGGGGATGGCACCTCCCTGTCGAAGCGCCGGATCACGCTCTCAACCTCAGGGGTTGTGTCCCATATCGGGCGGACCGGCGACGAAATTGGCGTCATGCTGGCCATATCCCTGCACGCGGTGCGCGATGATTTGCGTAATGAACTGGTGCCGATCAATAAAAAGTGGCCGCTGAAGGACCTGCTTGAGGCTTGCCGCACCTATCCCGGACTGAGCAATGCCCGCCGGATCACCTTTGAATATGTGATGCTCAAGGGCATAAATGACAGTGATGCCGATGCAAGGGAACTGGTGCGGCTTCTGGCGGGCATTCCGGCAAAAATAAACCTCATCCCGTTCAACCCCTGGCCCGGATCCCCTTATGAATGTTCAGACTGGGACCGTATTGAAACCTTTGCCGATATTGTCAACCATGCCGGATATGCCAGCCCGGTGCGCACTCCGCGCGGGCGCGATATATTTGCCGCCTGCGGACAGTTGAAATCGGCCAGCGAAAGACTGACCAAGAGGGCGCAACGGGAGCTGGAGACAAAAACGGGGCCAGACAGTTAGAAAAATGATGGCGCATCGCAGGAACAACAAGGCTCAATCGGGTGGCGCAAAGCCCCAGCAGGTCGGCATAAAGCAGGCCTTTGCGGCGGCGGCGCAGTTTATGCGTTCCAAGAACTACGATAAGGCCGATGAAATCTGCGTCAAGATTCTTGGGGCCGACCCTCTACATCTGGGGGCCATGCATTTGCGCGGAAGCATTGCCTATCTTGGCGGGCGCAGCGATGTGGCGATCACCATCATGCAACAGATACTCGCCCTCAAGCCGGATCACGCCCAGGCCCATAATGATTTGGGGATGATGCTGGAGGCTGCCGGCAGGCACCGGGACGCCGAAATTCATCTTAAAAAAGCGCTTGAAATCATGCCCAAGATGCCCGGCGCTCACCTTAATCTGGGTAATGTCTATCGCTCGACAGGCAGACAATCACAAGCAGAAAAACATTACAGGCGGGCGATCAGGCTGAAATCAGGACTGGTTGAGGCTTATGGAAACCTGTCGCTGGTGCTGGTGCAGCAGGGCCGCGCCGAAGAGGGGGAAAAGACGGCGCGAAAGGGCATCAGGGTGCAGCCCCGCTATGCGCTGAACTATTCGCGCCTTGGGTCATGCCTGGACCGGCAGGGCCGGTTTGACGAGGCCATCGCTGCCCATGAGAAGGCCATTGCCATCCAGCCCGACCTGATCGAGGCTTATCTGGATTATGCCTACACTTTGGCGGGTAATGGCGATATGGAAAAATCAAAAGCCCAGTATCGCAAGGTGCTGGAGTTCTCACCCGAGCATGTGATGGCCCGGGCCAGCCTGGCCTGGATGGGGAAATTCAGCGCCTATGATGACGATATCGCCCAGTTGGAGAAGTTGGCCAGGAGGGAAGATCTGGATCGGGCGGATCGGGTAACGCTGTCCTTTGCTCTTGGCAAGGCGTTTGAAGATATTGGTGATTACCAACAGGCCTTTTCGCACTTCAAAACAGGGAATGCGCTGCACCGGAAAAGTTTTACTTATTCAAAAGCTGGCATTGATTCCCTGTTTGCCGATATCACACAAACATTTGATGCCGAGCTGTTTTCGAAATTTTCTGGAAGCGGGTATCCGGACAGAACCCCGATTTTCATATTGGGCATGCCGCGCTCAGGCACCTCTCTGACCGAGCAGATATTGTCCAGCCATGCAGATGTGGTGGGCGCGGGCGAACTTTCGCTGATGAACAGGGTTGCCGGAGAACTGGTCAATAATCCTGAAGCGCCGGTGTTTGGCGAAGTGATGGGGGATATTCCTCTTGCCGAGTTTTCAGGGATCGGCCGTAAATATATCGAACAACTGCGTTCCTATTCTCAAAGCTCACGGTTCATCACCGATAAGATGCCGGGAAACATGCTCTATATCGGGCTGATAAAACTGATTTTGCCAAATGCCAAAGTCATTCACTGCCGCCGCAGCGCACCCGATACCTGCCTTTCCATTTTCAAGACGAGCTTTTCCTCCGGAGGCCTGCAATTTGCCTATGATCTTGAAGAGCTTGGTCAATATTACAATCACTACCGCAAGCTGATGGCCCACTGGCACAAGGTACTGCCCGGTTTCGTCTATGATCTGGAATATGAGGCGCTGATCGCTGACCAGAGGGGCCAGACCGAAAAACTCCTGCAATGGTGCGATCTGGAGTGGTCGGACGACTGCATGAACTTCTTTAGGACCAAACGCACGGTGAGTACCGCCTCTATCACCCAGGTCCGCCGCCCGGTCTATTCCAGCTCGGTGCAGCTATGGCGCAAATATGGCGACGCGCTGAACCCCCTGCTTGCGGTACTCGATGGTGAAGAAAACGAACCCGTGGTCAAAGCCTAGAGCATGTCACCGATAACCAGCCCGCCGGCGTGAGGCACAACAAAACCCGCCGGCGGGCTGGATTTGGCGCATTTCTGGTGGTCGCGTCGCCGAAGCAAAAAACCGGTATCCACTTTTTTTGACAACGCGCTAAAAGCGGTTTTTGCCCTCAAGGGTGAGAATTGTCAGGGCAAAAGTGGCAAAAACCGCGGCAAAGCTCCAGTTGAGCAGCCGCTGGGCGCACGGGGAACGGGTCAGGGTTTCACCAATCCATTGCGCCATCCAGATAATGGACAAGACCACCGGGATTGATAACAACAAAAATTCCAGGCCCAGAAACAGGAGTTTCCCGGAGGCATTTGGGTCTCTCTCAGAGACAAACTGGGGCAGGAAGGTAACGAAAAAAAGAATTATTTTGGGGTTGGTAAGATTGATGCCAACTCCCTTGATAAAACTTTGCTTCAGGGTTGGAATTTTGGCAGAATTACCTTGCAGGCTTATCCCACCTCCGGTTCGAACAGCTTCGATTGCCAGCCATAACAAATAGAGCGCGCCGATCACTTTCAGTACAAAGAACGCCGTTGGTGCGGCCAGCAATAACAAGGATATGCCAAATCCGGCCAGCATCGTGTGAGCCAGCAGGCCGGTGATGGCCCCGGCCACCGCGGCAACGCCATGGGGACGACCAAAATTTACCGTCCTTGAAATAAAAAATGCCATGTCGGGCCCAGGGGTTATGGCCAGCACCAGCGTGGCAACACCAAAGGCGATGATGATGGACAGATCAGGAATGAAGGGGTTCATCTATGGATTTGTTCGCGTACAGGTTGTAAGTGCCTAAATTAATGACATGGCGGGCATGGCCTGAACAGGCGGAAATCACAATGTTGGCGGTTTTCGGCAATCTCTAACAACAAGAAGCAAGCAAAATGAGAAAAGACATAAACAAGGTAGTGCTGGCCTATTCGGGTGGGCTGGATACCTCCATCATCCTGAAATGGCTGCAGACCGAATATGGCTGCGAAGTTATCACCTTCACCGCTGATCTGGGGCAGGGCGAAGAGCTGGAACCGGCGCGGAAAAAAGCCGAGATGCTGGGTATCAAGCACATTTATATCGAGGATTTGCGCGAAGAATTCGTCTCCGACTTCGTGTTTCCCATGTTCCGGGCCAACGCTGTTTATGAAGGGGTCTATCTGCTTGGTACTTCCATTGCCCGGCCCCTGATATCCAAGCGGCTGGTGGAAATCGCCGAGGAAACCGGGGCTGACGCCATTTCCCACGGGGCAACGGGAAAGGGCAACGACCAGATCCGTTTTGAACTGGCGGCCTACGCGCTTAATCCGGCCATCAAGGTGATTGCGCCGTGG